>JBKOWB010000244.1:0-6181 GCA_046724195.1 Actinomycetota bacterium | reverse complement strand
GCGGGAGAAGCCGGAGCGCAGGAACAGGAACAGCGCCTGCTGCAGCGTCTTCGAGCTCTCGATCCACACCATCTCGGTGCGCGGCACCATCACCTCGCGCGCGATCGTGTCGCCGAGCGAGAACACCGAGTGGATCATCTCGCGTTCGCCGTGCTCCACGACGCCGCGTTGCTCGGCCAGATCGACGAGTTCGCGGAGCTCCACCTGGCTGCCGAACGGGCCCTCCGGGAAGCCCTTGCCCGGCGTGACCGCGTTGCCGATGAGGATGAGCAGCGACGCGAGCGGGTTGAGCACCCGGCCGATCCAGCGGACCAGCGGCGCGGTGGCCTTGCCGACCGCGTACGCGTGCTGGCGCCCCAGCGTGCGCGGCGCCACGCCGACCACCACGAAACTGACCAGCGTCATCGCGCCCGCGGTCACGAGCGCGGCCCGCCAGCCGGCGCCGTACGTGTCCACGGCCACGAGCGCGACCAGCGTCGTAGCGGTGAGCTCGCAGAGCAGCCGCAGCAGGAGCAGCAGGTTGAGGTGGCGTACCACGTCGGAGGCGACCGCGGCGAGCGCCGCGGCGCCGCGCTGACCCTCGCGGGCCATCTCGAGAGCCCGGGCCGGCGAGACCGTGGCCAGGGCGGCGTCGGTCATCGCCACCAGGCCGGCCAGCAGGACCAGGATCACCGCGTAGATAAGCAGTTGCAGATCGGGCAGGCTGGGCGCGGCGGCCGCCGCGAGTAACAGGGACGGGTCCACGGGTCTCAGCCCGCCCGCCGTCCGGAACGCCAGCTCTGCAGCAGCCGCGCCTGCAGCTCGAACATCTCGCGCTCCTCCTCGGGCTCCGCATGGTCGTACCCGAGCAGGTGCAGCGCGCCGTGCACGGTGAGCAGGTGCAACTCGTCGGCGGCCGAGTGGCCCGCGGCGGCGGCCTGCTTCGCCGCCACATCCGGGGCCAGCACGATGTCGCCGAGCAGCGCCGGCTCCCCGGTGCCGGCCTCCCCGGGCCCGTGGTCGACGCTGCCCTCGTCCATCGGGAACGCCAGGACGTCGGTGGGACCGTCGCTACCCATCCACCGGTGGTTGAGCTCGGTCATGTAGTCGGTGTCGACGAGCAGGATCGACAGCTCGGCGAGCGGGTTGACCCCCATCTCGTCCAGCGCGTGCCGGGCCACCGCGAGGATCGCGTCGGTGTCGACCTCGACCCCCGACTCGTTCGCGATCTCGATGGACATGTGGTGCGGAAACCCCCGGTGATCAGCGTCGTCGCCCGGCGCGGCCGCCGCTGGCGGCTCGCCCGGGCACGGCGTGGACGGATTGTTGCTGCTGTTGAGCGTCGTGGCGCGCGTACGCGTCGACGATCTCGCCGACCAGCCGGTGCCGGACGACGTCGGAGCTGGTGAGCTCCGCGAAGTGGACGTCCTCGACATTGCTCAGGATGTCCCGGACGACCCGGAGGCCACTCGTGGTACCGCCGGGCAGGTCGACCTGGGTGACGTCGCCGGTCACCACGATCTTGGCACCGAAGCCGAGCCGGGTCAGGAACATCTTCATCTGCTCCGGCGTGGTGTTCTGCGCTTCGTCAAGAATGATGAACGCGTCGTTCAATGTCCTACCCCGCATATAGGCCAAGGGGGCGACCTCGATTGTCCCGGCCTGCATGAGCCGGGGGATCGAGTCGGGGTCGAGCATGTCGTGCAGCGCGTCGTAGAGCGGCCGTAGGTACGGGTCGATCTTCTCGTTCAGCGTGCCGGGCAGGAACCCCAGGCGTTCGCCGGCCTCGACGGCCGGCCGGGTCAGGATGATCCGGTTGACCTGCTTGGCCTGCAGCGCCTGCACGGCCTTGGCCATCGCCAGGTATGTCTTGCCGGTACCGGCCGGCCCGATGCCGAACACGATCGTGTTCTCGTCGATCGCGTCGACGTAACGCTTCTGGCCGAGCGTCTTGGGGCGGATGGTGCGGCCGCGCCGGGAGAGGATGTTGAGCGTCAGCACCTCGGCCGGTCGTTCCGTGGTGTTCTGCTGGAGCATCGCGACGGTCCGCCGGACCGCGTCCACGGTGAGCGTCTCGCCCTTCTCGATCAGCTCGATGAGTTCGGAGAAGAGGCGCTCGGCGAGCGCGTTGTCCGCGGGGGAACCGGTGATGGTGATCTCGTTGCCGCGCACGTGCACGTCGCTGACGAGGGTTCGCTCGATGAGGCGCAGGATCTCGTCCTTGGCACCCAGCAGATTCACCATGATCCTGGGATCGGACACCGAGATCCTGGTCTGCACCTGCGCTGCGCCGGACGCGGGCTGATCTTCCGCGTGTTGGGTGCTGGTCATAAGGCGGCCAATGAGGCCTACGCCACCTGCTCTCTCTGTCCCTGCCGCCCATGGGAGCGGCGCGCACGACGACCGTGCCATCGTATCCGTTCGGGGCTCGCGCCGCCGATCCCTTTATCCCGAGTCGCGCCCGTTCAACCCTCGGATGCGGGCACCCCGTCGAAGGCCTCCTGGACCCGGGTGAAACGGTACGTCGCCCAGTGCATCCGGACCACTACGCCGCGTTCGTCCCGGGTCAGCCGGAGCCGCTCCCCTGCCTCCCGTCCGGAGACCGTGCGCAGCACGTCCGGCTGGTCGGGCAGCGGCCGGAACACCGCCGGCGGCCGGTCCGCTGGGGCGTCCGCGCCACGTGCCTGGAGCGTGCCGTCGTGCCAGGAGAACACGAACGGCATTCCCTCGCTCCACCACTGGCCCAGTATCGAGCGGTACTCGGCGGGCGCGGGCGCGGCCGGCGCCCACGGCTTGATATCAGCCGGGTCCAGCTCGACCGCCAGCCGCAGCAGCTCGTGTACCAACTCGTTGATCTCCACGGCGGTGCCCGAGGAGCCCAGGACGGCGCAGCCCAGCGCGCCCGGGTTGCCCTCGCCGCCGCGGCGGCCGTACGCGCCCGCCAGGAAGCCCGGCATCGCGCCGTCGTGCCCTATGTGCACCACCCGTTTGCACTGAACCGTCGGGGATTGGGGTTGCAGGATCAGGCCCAGCCCGAAGCCGGCCGCCCACAGCTGTTCGTCCGTGGTGGTCAGCGGCCAGCGCATCTCGTCGACCGTGGCGGCGGCGAGCACCTTGCCGCCGGGGTCGACGATCTCGGGACTGGCCAGGAACGCCGCCCAGCGGGCCAGGTCGCGGGCCGTGCTCCACAGCTGGGCCGCCGCCGATGCGCCGCCCATGTCGAGCTGCGGTTCCGGCCGGGCGGCGTCCGAGTAGCTGTCCACCAGGTATCCGACCACCGACTGCGAAGTGGGTGCCGCCGTGGTCGCGTGCAGGCCGAGCGGTTCGGTGATCCGTTCCCGGACCAGGTCGGACCAGGTGCCGCCGCGGAGCCGGGCGACGAGTTCGCCGAGCACGGCCATGCCCAGGTTCGAGTAGTGGAACCGGCGGTTGTTCGGCAGCACCCGCTCGACGCGTTCGAGGTCGGCGAGCATGGTATCGGCGTCCGGCGAGATCAGCGTGTCCCACACGTCGCCGTACGGTTCGCGCTGGAAGCCGGCCGTGTGCGACAGCAGCCGCCGGATGGTCGCGTCGCCGTGCGCCGGCACCTCGAGGTGCTTGGCGATCGAATCGTCGAGGTCGATCAGGCCCTCGTCGCGCGCCTGCATGACCAGCACGGCCGTGAACGTCTTGGTGACCGAGCCGATGCGGAACCGGCTGTCCGGGTTCAACGGGTGATCAGGGTTGCCGGAGTCGCCGACCGTGAACGTCCACAGGCTGCGGTCCGCGCGGTGCAGCGCCACGGAAATGGCCGGGACCCGCGCCTGCGCCTGCACCTTCTGAGCCGCGCGCTGGTAGCGGGCGACGGGGGTGGTCATCGCAGCGTGACCATCGGTCCGAGCGGTGCGCCGCCGAGCACGTGCGCGTGGACGTGGAAGACCTCCTGGCCCGCGTACCCCCCGTTGTTGAAGAGCAACCGGAATCCGTCGGCGATCAGCCCCTCGGCCTCGGCCACCGCGGCCGCCGCGGCCAGGACGTCGGCCGCGAGCTTCGGGTCGGCGTGGGCCAGCGCGACGACGTCCGTGTGGTGGTCCTTCGGGATCACCAGCACGTGCACCGGCGCCTTCGGTGCGATGTCGCGGAACGCCAGCGTGGTGTCGGTCTCGTGCACGACGGTGGCGGGGATCTCGCCGGCGGCGATCCGGCAGAACAGGCAGTCGTTGTCCACGGAGGAGATCCTAGGCTGACCCCATGACACAACGGGCGATCCTGGTGACCGGTTCGTCGCGCGGCCTCGGCCGGGCGATCGCCACCCGGTTCGCCGCGGCCGGTGACCGGGTCGCCGTCCATCACCGCGACTCGCGGCCGCTGGCCGAGCAGCTCGCGGCCGGCCTGCCCGGCGCCGGGCACGTGGTGGTCCAGGCCGACATGGCCGACCCCGACGCGGTACGGGCCATGGTCGACGAGGCCGCGGCCGGCCTGGGCGGGTTGGACGTCCTGGTCAACAACGCCGGCGTCTTCGCCGGGGTGAACCGCCCGCACCCGGTCTTCGACACGTCGTTCGACCAGTGGCAGCTGATGTGGCGGCACACCTTCGACGTGAACCTGTTCGGCGCTGCCCACGCGGCCTGGGCCGCCGCCCAGCACATGCGCTACGGCGGCGGCCGGATCATCAACGTGTCGTCGCGCGGCGCCTTCCGCGGCGAGCCGGAACAGCCCGCGTACGGCGCCAGCAAGGCCGCGCTCAACGCCATGGGCCAGTCGCTGGCGGTCGCGCTGGCCCCGTACGGCATCGCGGTCGCCGCGGTGGCGCCCGGCTTCGTCGAGACCGACATGACGAACGAACACCTCAAGGCCGAACGCGGCGAGGCGATCCGGGCCCAGAGCCCGTTCCATCGGGTCGCGAAGCCGGAGGAGATCGCGAGCGCGGTGTACTGGCTGGCCTCGCCGGAGGCCGAGTGGGCCAGCGGCACGATCATCGACCTGAACGGCGCTTCCTACCTGCGCACATGACCGGCCGAACCGATGGGAGCGCGTCGCATGGTCGACTACGACGGGTTGATCGAGCCGCTGCTGGACAAGCTCGACATCGAGGAGAAGGTGTCGCTGCTGACCGGGCAGGACTTCTGGTCGCTGCCCGCGCTCCCGCGGATCGGGCTGCGTTCGCTGGTCATGTCGGACGGCCCGGTCGGGGTCCGCGGCACTGGCTGGGCGCCCGAGGACCCGTCGATCGCGCTGCCCAGCCCGACCGCGCTGGCCGCCACGTGGGATCCGGCAATCGCCGCGACGGCCGGCCGGATCCTGGGCCAGGAGGCGCGTCGCAAGGGCGTGCACGTGCTGCTCGGGCCGACGGTCAACCTTCAGCGCACGCCGCTCGGCGGCCGGCACTTCGAGTGCTATTCCGAGGATCCGCTGCTCAGCGGTGAGATCGGGGCCGGGTTCGTGGCGGGCGTACAGGGGCACGGCGTGGCCACGACCGTCAAGCATCTGGTGGGCAACGACTTCGAGACGGATCGGATGACCGTCGACGTACGCATCCCGGAGCGGGCGCTGCGCGAGCTCTACCTGGCGCCGTTCGAGCGGGTCGTCGGCGCGGGTGGCTGGGGCGTGATGTCCGCGTACAACGGGGTGAACGGCCTGCCCATGGCGTCGAACGGGCCGTTGCAGACCGACGTGCTCAAGGACGAGTGGGGCTTCGACGGGGTCGTGGTGTCGGACTGGCGCGCCGCGCGATCGACGGTCGGCGCGGCGCTCGGCGGGCTGGACATCGCGATGCCGGCGCTGGAGAACCCCTGGGGTCCGGCGCTGGTCGCGGCGGTCCGGGCCGGCGAGGTGCCGGAGGAGATCGTCGACGACAAGGTACGCCGGGTACTGCGGCTCGCGGCCCGGGTCGGGATCCTCGACGGCGCGCCGGCGGTAACCGCGACGCCGCCGCACCTGGACGGGGTGGCCGTCGCCCGCGAGATCGCGGTGCGGTCCTTCGTGCTGGCGCGCAACCGCGGGTACGCGCTGCCGCTCGAGGCCGCCGGGCTCACCCGGATCGCCGTGATCGGCGCGCTGGCCGACGACGCTCGCATCCTCGGGGGCGGGAGCGCGCAGGTCACGCCGCCGCACGCCATCTCGCCGCTGGAAGGTCTGGGACGCGCCCTGTCGGGGGTGGACGTCGCCTACGCGGTCGGCGCCGATCCGCGGCCGTTCCTGCCGGCCGCGCGGGGTCCGGAGT
>JBKOWB010000139.1:0-7329 GCA_046724195.1 Actinomycetota bacterium | reverse complement strand
CGCCGGAGCCGTCCGCGGACCGGACCCTGCCGGAGCAGCTGGCCGCGGCCGCGGCCGCGCTCGCGCCATCGTCGCCTGCGCCGCCCGTGGGCACGCCGACCGATGAGCTGCCCGGGAGGGCGCCGGCGGACGAGCTGTCCGCCGACGACGGTCTGCCGCGGCGCATCCGGCAGGCGAGCCTCGCGCCGCAACTGCGCGAGCCGGTCGAGGCTCAACCGGACGCCGGTCCGGTGCGCTCCCCGGAGGAGGTTCGCAACCTGATGACCGCGCTCCAACGGGGCACCAAGCGCGGCCGTCTAGCCGCTCGGGGCATCGATCCCGATTCATCGGACGCATCGAGCACCGCGCCGGCCGCGAATGGCACACCGAGCTTTGCTGAGGCGGCTACCGTCACCCTCCCGGTCGTGCAGAATCGTGCGGAGCCGCCGGGCAACGACGCCCCGGTTACGGACGGCGAAGCCGGATCGCCAGAAGCCAGCGGCTCGACCGACGCGGTGGACGGCAACCACCCCGACGAGGACCACGAGACCAGGCCGGATAAGGACGCATAAGTGGCACAGACGACAAAGCAGAGCGCGAACCTCACCTGGCTTCTCGACGACCTCGTCGAGCGCGTACCGTCGGCGCAGCAGGCGGTGGTGCTATCGGCCGATGGCCTGCTGATGGGCTCCTCAGCCGGGCTCGGCCGGGACGACGCCGAACATCTGTCGGCCATGGCCGCCGGGTTTCAGAGCCTGGCCAAGGGCGCGAGCCGCCATTTCCGAGCCGGTCCGGTGCGGCAGACCGTAGTCGAGATGGAGTCGGCGTTTCTGTTCGTTACGGCGGCCGGGCACGGGGCATGCCTCGCCGTGGTCGCCGCGAGCGACGCCGACCTCGGCCTCATCGCGTACGAAATGGCGATGCTCGTGACCCGGGTCGGCGAGTTCATGTCCGCGCCCGACCGGCCCGCCGCGGCGCCGACCGATGCCCGCTGATCCGGTGCGTACGCCGCACCACTGGCTGGACCGCGACGCGGGGCCGGTGGTCCGGCCATACGCGGTGACCCAGGGCCGGGTGGCACCGTCCGGAGGCGAGTTCGACCTCCTCGCGTTCGTGGTGGCCACCGTGCCCGACCTGCCGCCGTCGTCGCATCTGCAGCCGGAGCACCACGCGATCATCGCGGCCTGCTGGGAGCCGGTGCCCGTGGTCGAGCTCGCTTCCGAACTCGACCTCTCGGTGGGGGTCGTCCGGGTTTTGCTGGGTGATCTACGCTCGGCGGGGCTCATCTCGCTCTACGAGCCGCCGGCTGCCTCGCAGCCGCACGACGTCGACGTACTCAAGGCGGTTGTCAATGGACTCCGTGCGCTCTGACCGCGACGGCACTCCGTCGCGCATCCCGATCGCGCTCAAGATCCTCATCGCCGGCGGCTTCGGCGCGGGCAAGACCACCATGGTCGGCTCAGTCAGCGAGATCCGCCCGCTACAGACCGAAGAGGTCCTCACCGGCGCCGACGACGGGGACGACCTGGCCGGCGTCGAGGCCAAGCGGACCACGACGGTGACTATGGACTTCGGCCGGATCACCATCACCGAGGATCTGCAGCTCTACCTGTTCGGCACGCCCGGGCAGGACCGCTTCTGGTTCCTCTGGGACGAGCTCTCGCACGGTGCGCTCGGCGCCGTCGTGCTCGCCGACACGCGCCGGCTGGCTGACTGCTTCCCGTCGATCGACTACTTCGAGCAGCGCGGCACGCCGTTCGTGGTGGCGGTCAATTGCTTCGACGGTGAGCGCCGCTTCGCCGCCGAGGCGGTCGGCCGGGCGCTCGACATCGACCCGGACGTTCCGGTGGTGCTGTTCGACGCCCGCGAGACCAGAGGAGCGCGCAACGTCCTCATCGAGCTCGTCGAGTACGTGGCCCGCCGGCAGCTCATGACCGCGGGCGCGGGCAACGGCTGAGATTCGTCCGGCGCGAACAGGGGTCCGCGCGGCCGCCGCGTCTGGTTGGATCGAGTCGTGAGCGCGCATGGTGAGTTCGTCTTCGTCGGCTGTTACACCGGAGAGAGCGGAGGTGAGGGGGAGGGCATCGCCCTGTCGCGGCGCGATCCGGACAGCGGAGCGCTGACCCGGCTCGGCGTCGCGGCCCGTACTCCGTCACCGTCGTTCCTGGCCCAGCATCCGGTCCTGCCGGTGCTGTATGCGGTGAACGAGCTCGACAGCGGCACGGTCAGCGCGTTCTCGGTCGCGCCGGACGGCTCGTTGAGTGAGCTGGCGGTGCGGCAGACGGGCGGCCAACATCCGTGCCACGTCGCCGTCAGCTCAGACGGGCGGCACCTGCTCGCCGCGAACTACTCCAGCGGCAGCGTGTCCGTACACCCGCTGGATCGTGATGGCGCGCCGGACGAGCGAACCGACCTGCTCGCCCTCGACGGGCATGGTCCGGTCGCGGACCGGCAGTCCGGACCGCGCGCCCACATGGTGGCACCGGACCCGAATGGCCCGGACGTCCTGATCTGCGACCTGGGTTCGGATCGGGTGTGGCGGTCCCGCCTCGACCCGATCTCGGGCCGGTTGGCGCCCACCTCGGCCGCGGTGGCGGCCGCGCCCGGCACCGGACCGCGTCACCTGCAACGCGCGGCCGGCGGGGTGCTTCTGATCGTCGGTGAGCTGGCGGCGAACCTCACTTGGTACCGGCCGGGTGGGGCGGACGGCGCGCTGCGACTGGCCGGAGCCGTGGCCGCGAGCACCATCGAGGGCGAGAACCTTCCCTCCGAGCTGGCCGCCGGCCCCGACCGCCGTTTCCTGTACGTGGGCAATCGCGGCCCGAACACGGTGTCCGCGTTCTCCTGGGACGGGGAGAAGGCCGAGTTGATCGCCGAGGTGCCGACCGGCGGCGAGTGGCCACGACACCTGGCGCTGTTCTCGAGTCACCTCTACGTAGCGAACGAGCGCTCACACACCGTCACCGTCTTCCGGATCGATCCGGACACCGGCGTCCCTACATTGCAGGGAGAGCCGATCGGCGTGCCGAGCCCGACCTGTGTGTTGCGATGGAATCCCCGGCATGGCTGACGTTCGACCCAATCCTGGCGACTTCCGCGTAGGCCCGGATACGCCACGGGACTGCGCCACTACGCAGCGTTCACGTGGTGACAGGAATTTCCAGTCCGAGTAACTTTCCTCCGGACGCATATGGCATTCGGGTCTTCCGATGCGCAGTATTGAGCGCGTGTCTGGCCGCCATCGTAGAAACGTCAACCTCAGAGGGGCAGGCGTCGTCGGAGCCGCGATGGCGATCATCGTCATCCTGGCCGGATCCTGGCTTGGCTACCAGCAACTGTCCAACAAGGGCTGTTCGGGTCAGATCAAACTGAACGTTGCCGCCGCCACCGAGATCGCGCCCGCCGTCGATCAGGCGGCGCAGCAGTGGATCACCGACGGCGCCAACGTCAACGGGACCTGTGTCGCCGTGAACGTGTCCGCGGTCAACCCGGCCACCATGGCCGCCGCGGTCGCCCGCGAGCACAAGGTGTCGCTGACCGGCCTGGGCGCGGCGCCCGCGTCGGTGCCCGTGCCGGACGTCTGGATGCCTGACTCGTCGACGTGGTTGCTGCGGCTCAAGTCCGAGGCGACCGGCTTCGTGCCGACCGACGGCACGTCGGTCGCGGAGAGCCCGATCGTGGTGGCCATGCCCGTACCGCTCGCACAGCAGGCCTTCGGGTGGCCGGACAAGAAGATCGGCTGGAAGGACCTGCTCAACACGATGACCGCGAGCCAGGTGGTGCGTACCGGCATCGTCGACCCGAACCGCGACGCTGCCGGCCTGGCCGGGCTGCTCGCGCTGGGCAGCGTCGCCGGCACCGACATCCAGGGTCAGCAGAAGGCGGTCGGTGCACTGCGGGCCCTCGCGGCGGGCAGTTCGAGCATCCGCGAGGACCTGCTGCAGAAGTTCCCCCGCGCGGCGGACGCCAACGACATCGCCAGCAGTCTGGGTGCCGCGCCGCTGTCCGAGGAGGACGTGGTCGAGTACAACGCGGAGAAGCCGCCGGTGGAGCTGGCCGCGCTCTACCTGGAGCCGACGCCGCCGGCACTGGACTACCCGTTCGCGGTGATGCCCGAAGTCGACCTGCAGAAGTCGGCGGCCGCGACCGGTCTGCGCCAGGTTCTGCAGAAGGCCTCGTTCAAGGACGCCCTGGCCGCGGTGGGGCTGCGCGCCCCGGACGGCACCGCCGGTGCCGGCTTCCCCGCGCCGATCGGGGCCCCCGCCGCCTCGGCGCCGGTGACCTCGGCCCCGAACAAGGCGAGCGGTGGCGCGGAGGGCGGCGGCACCGCGGCGGCCGGCATCGACGCCGGCGCCATCAGCCAGACGCTCGGCCGGTGGGCCGCCATCACGGTGCCGGGCCGCGTACTTGCCGTGTTCGACGTGTCCGGCTCCATGCTCACCAAGGTGCCGACCGCCCGGGGGCTCACCCGCGCCCAGGTGACGCAGGGGGCCGCCGCCCAGGGTCTGGAGCTGTTCGACGACAAGTGGGCCGTGGGTGTGTGGCTGTTCTCCACCAACATGGTCGGTAAACAGCCATGGAAGGAGATCGTGCCGATCAGTCCGCTGTCCTCGACCCGCAGCCGGCTGCAGCAGTCGATATCCCAGATCGTCCCGAAGCCGGGCGGCGCGACCGGACTGTACGACACGGCGCTCGCCGCCTACAAGGACGTGCAGAACAGCTGGCAGGCCGGCCGGGTCAACTCGGCTCTGATCTTCACCGACGGCAAGAACGAGAACAAGGAAGGCATCACCCGGGACGAGCTCGTGTCCCAGCTGAAGAAGCTCAACGACCCGAAGCGTCCGGTCCGCATGATCATCATCGGCATCGGCAACGAGGTCGACCGCAACGAGCTCGAGGCGATCACGGACGCCACGAGCGCCGGCGGCGTGTTCGTGGCGCCCGACCCGGCCAAGATCGGCGAGATCTTCCTCGAGGCGATCGCGACGCGCTCGGGCGCGAAGGACTGACACTGCGGCCGGCGTCCGGACCGTTTCAGCGACCGGCGCCGGCCCAGTCCAGGCAGACCACGACGGCGTCGTCGTCCAGGTCGGCATCGCCGAGGAAGGCGCGCAGATCGCCCAGCAGCGAACGCACCGCCTGCAACGGCGCGAGCGAACTGGCGCGCCGCACGAACCGATGCAGGGCGATCTCGCCGTACCGGCCGGTGGTGCTCACCGCGTCGCAGACACCGTCGCTGACTACCAACATGCGGTCACCTGGTCGCAGCGTGAACTGTTGCGCCGTGTACTCCGACGTCTCGAACATGCCGAGCGGAAACTGCGCCTCAAGCTCCTGGTCCAGCACCTCACCCTCGCGCAGCACGATGAGCTGGGGTGAGCCCGCGTCGACCGCGCTGACCTCGCCGGTGCGCTGGTTCAGCTCGAGCAGCAGCGCCGCGACGTGCATCTGCCCCCGGTGCTGCGCGAAGATCGCCTGGTCGGCCAGCGCGGCCTGATCGGCCAGCGCGAGGCCCGCCCGGCGCGCGTTGCGTAACGCCTGGGTGGCGAGGGAGGTCAGCAGCGCCGCTGTCACGCCTTCGCCCATCCCGTTCAGCACGGACAGGAAGAGCAGTTCGCCGTGTTCGGCCCAGTCGAAGCTGTCGCCTCGTACGGCATAGGCCGGCTCGAGCTGTCCGGCCAGGCCGAACGACGGCCGGATCCGGCTGCGGCCGGGCAGCAGCTCCCACTGCATCTCGGCGGCCAGCGTCAGCCTGCGCGTGCGCGCCGCCATCGTGTACCGGTCCGTGCCCGAACCCGCCGACTGCAACTCGTGCGCGAGCAGCGTCGCCACCTCGGCCAGCTCGGCCTGGGCGTCCGCGTCCGCGAGCATCGGTGCGTACCGCAACACGCCGAGCCGTTCGCCCCGGGTCGTCACCGGCAGGTAGGTGGAGCGTTCGGCGGTCACCTCGGACTGATGGTCGAAGCAGCGCCACGCCGGATCGCCGGGGTGGGTCACGGCCGCTCCGCCGCGTAGGGGCAGGAGCGTGGCGAGCCGGTAGTCGATGAGGAACAGCTCGACGTCGGTGATCGCGTACTCCTTCGCCAGCGCGTCGGCGAGGCCCTCGACCACCGTGTCGGCGGGCGCTTCCGTCATGGCGCGCCGGACGGCGTTCACGCGGCCGGACACGATGTCACCCCCTTCGGCACCGTCGAACGTACGGGTAGTCTCTGCTGCACGATGGCCGAACACCATGGGCCGGATGGGCCGGACCCGATGCGCGCCGCGGCGGTCGACGACGCCGCGCAAGCGTTGCTGGCCGCGTGGGACGCGGCGCGGGAACAGGCTACGCCGCGGCTCTCCGGACCGCAGCTCAGCGCGCTGCTGGTGGTGGAACGCGCGGAGGGCATCAACCTGCGTGGCCTGGCCGGCGAGCTCAAGATGCTGCTGTCCTCGGCCAGCCGGCTCTGCGACCGGCTCGTCGCGTCGGGCATGGTCGAGCGGGTGCCGGGCCGAGCCGACCGGCGCGAGATCGCGCTGTACCTGACCCCGTCGTCGCGCCAGCTGCTGGACGAGCTGAGGCTGACCCGGCGGGAGCTGCTGTCCACGGTGCTGGAGCGGATGTCCGCGACCGGCCGGGCCGCGCTCATCCGCGGGCTGACCGAGTTCGCGGCTGCGGCGGACCGGCTGGGGCAGTCAGAGTCGGCCCGCTCGGCTTAGCCACGCGGCGGGGTCGTCCCGTACCGAGCGGATGACCGCGTCCGCCGCGCCGCGCATGGCCGCGTCCGGACCCAGCACCGCGGCGCGCAGCGTCACCGGCGCCAGGTCCGCGGTCAGCACGCGGTGGTGCAGTTCGGTCTCGATGTGGTCGCGTAGCCACGGCAGCAGCGGTGCGTAGATGCCGCCCAGCACGATCGTGTCGATGTCGAGCAGGTTCACCACCGCCGCGAGGGCCAGGCCGAGCGCGGTACCGGCCGAGCTCAGCGGCGCCCGGATCTGGTCCAGCGACCCGACTCCCGCCTCACGCAGGATCGCTTCCATGCCGGCGTACTGCTCGAGGCAGCCATGCGCGCCGCAGCGGCACACCCGGCCGCCGGGATGCACGGCGACGTGGCCGATCTCGCCGCTCCACCCGTGCACGCCGCGGTACAGCACGCCGTCGAGCACGATCCCGGCGCCGATGCCGATCTCGCCGGAGACGTAGACGAAGCTGTCCGGCGCGCCGCCGCCGGCGCGCAGTTCGCCCAGCGCGGCCAGGTTCGCCTCGTTGTCCACCGTGATCGGGAGGTCGGCGAGGGCCGGCGCATGGCGCAGCAGCCCGGGCGCGTCGACGTCCTGCCACCCCAGGTTGGGCGCGACCCGGATCAGGCC
>JBKOWB010000289.1:0-9274 GCA_046724195.1 Actinomycetota bacterium | reverse complement strand
ACGAAGGCACACTGCGACCTCGACTGGAACGCCGAGGGCCTGCTCATGATTTTGATGGGTCCGCACGAGCACGCGTACGAGAACCTGACCGGGGCGTTGGTGAAGCTGCGTGACCTGTCGCAGGGTGCCGGCACTCAGGTCAACCTGGCACAGGGCGACTACGCTCGCGCCGACGCGGTCGCGGCGGCCCGGCTGGACGCCGGCTACCCGGGCGCGAAAGACCCGGTGTACGTGCGGGGCACGTTGGTGCAGGGACGCCCCGATCTGCAGCCGCCAAGGTCCGCGTTCTCCGATGTGGCGGAGCCCGGCAACCACTTGACAAATCCGGAGTATGCGGCTGGCGTCGAGATGTGGTCGTTGAACCCGCTGGCCGACCTGATCAGCCCGGCGGCGTGGTTGCGGCAGATCAGCATCTGGCTATTCGGCCACGACCCGTTCGAGGGCTGGGCGACGCAGTTCAGCGGGGATTGGCGGGCGTACACGCATTGCGCCGTCGCGCTGGGCCACATCGGGTCGGCCGCGTACGACACAGGCCGCAACCTGGTCACCGGCGCGGCGGACGTCGCCACGGTGTGGCGCGGCAACGCCGCCGAGGCCGAGCAGGAATTTCAGCTGGCGCTGGGCGGCGCGGCGATGAACCTGGAAGGCGCGTGTACCCAGTACAGCCACCTCTACCTGCAGGCGGCCGAGGCGACCAAGAGCCTGTTCGACGTGGTGAGCGGCCTGATCAGCGACCTGCTCGACGTGCTCATCATCATCAACGTGGCCGCCGCGGCCGGGACCGCGCTTATCGAGACCGGATTAGGTGCGGTCGCCGGGTACGGTGTGGCGGCCTACTACGGCTGGCAGGCCTACCAGCTGTACGAGGAGATCTCGAGGGTTTACGGCAACGCCGAAGACCTGATCAATGCCATTGCAGGCACCATCGGCTCGGTCAAGGCGGAACTCGCCGTCCGCGACCTGCCCACGGTCCAGCCCTACCATCACCCGGCCGTCCATTGAGACACGGAAGGAACAATTGCAGCCATGAACGGCGACATCGCCGAGGACCGGCTGGCCCGCGCGGTTCTGCGTCACATGGCCGGCACCCGCGGCAAAGACGACCCCGTGGGCTCCCTCGCGCGTACCGTGCTGTCCGGCGAAGCCCGCCTGCAGACCGCGGCGGCCAACCCCTGGCACGGCCAGGCACTCGCCGCCGCTTTCGAGAAGGCCCAAGACGAACGGAGCCGGATGTCACCGCAGCAGCGGGACGCGTACGAACGCGAAGCCGAACGTCTCCGCCGCAGTCCCGCAGCCGACGACGACACCGCGATCGGGGATGATCGGTGAGCGCACTCATCCGCTGGCGCCTGGCCACGCCACTGATCTTCCTGTCGCTGATGTGCCTGACCGCGACCGTCATCGGCGCGTGGGCTTACTGGGCGGACGACACCGCGCCGGAGCGCGCCCTGACCGTGTTTCTCGGCATCATGTTCGCGATCAACCTGGGCGTAAGCATCTCCATCGGCACCGACCGCGACTTGCGCGACACCCCGTGGCTGCGCGTCGGAGCCGTCATTCTCTTCTTCGCGCTCGCCTGCGGCGTCGCACTGGTACGTCGAAGCCTCTGATCCGCCGGTCGGCCGAGGCCCCGTGAAGCGAGGCCGTCAGATGGGCCGCTGAAACTGAACCCGCCAGCGGCTGGAGTCCGGCTCCCGTGGGTCGGCCAGTTCCTCCACCCACACCGTGTTGAGGCCGTCGGTGGTGAAGGCGTCGATCTCTTCCCGGGTCAACGGCCACGGCGGTCCCGGGGCGTGCGCGTCGGGCCGGTGCTGGCGGGCCGCGACGACGATCAGGGTTCCGCCGGGCACCACCATCCGACCGACATTGACGATGGCGGTACGCCGCGGCGGGTCGGGCAGGGCCTGTACGGTGATGATCTCCACGACCAGATCGAAGGCCCGTACCCATTCCGCGGGCAGATCGAGCAGATCCGCGGTTAGGTACCGCACGCGGGTCCCCGGGTGGCGCTGTCGGGCGACCCGCACCGCGGTCTCGGCGACGTCGAACGCCACCGTGTCGTACCCGAGGCCGGCGACGTACTCGGCGTCGGCGCCCAGACCGCACCCGACGACGATCGCCCGCCGCCCGCCGCCGTCCAGCCCGCTTGCCTGCGCCCACTGCGTCAACAGCGGGTGGGGTGCCTGGCGATCCCACGGCATCGGCACCTCGCCGGCCACACCCGCCGCGTACAGCCGGTCGAACCATCCGGTCGGGTCGCCACCGGCGATCGACCGTGCCGCCAGCCGGTCGCCCTGTTCGTCCCAGCCGCCCGAGGTGTGCCGCAGGATCGCCGGGAGGACCGTGGCCCAGACCGCCCGAGGCGGCATCTGATGACCCACGCCGGGAAGCGGCAGAAGCTCGGCCTGCGGGATCTCGCGGGCCAGCGCCTCGGCGTGAGGGTACGGGAACAACGGATCCGAGGTGCCGTGGATGACCAGGGCCGGTGCGCCGACCCCCGCCAGGCGGGGACGCACCGGTTCGCCTGCGTCGATGAGCCAGGGGTTGGTGAGGCTGGCGGCCGGATCGGTGCTGCGGTCTACGATCCGTTCGGCAAGCTGCCTTACGTGCTCCTCGTCGAAGTACTCCGGTGTGGCCAACCGCCGCTCGCCGGCCACGAGATGGTCGACCACGGCCGCCCGGTCGGACCAGTCCGGCGCCGTCGGCTCGGCGAAGGACCTCCGCAGTTCCTCGGACATCGGCGGCAGGTCCGGGTTGCTCGCACCGCCTGGGCCGGCCGGGCTGGTTGAGACGAGCACGAGCGAGTCCACACGATCCGGATGGTCCACCGCGACCCGTTGCGCCAGCGCCCCGCCCATCGAGATACCGGCGAGGTGGGCGCTGCGCAACCCGAGCGCGTCGAGCACGGCGACCGCGTCGGCGGCCAGGTCCGTCTCCGTATATCGCGGCGCCCCGGCCGGGTACGCGACGGACTGCCCGGTATCACGGCTGTCGTAGCGGATCACGAACCGGCCGCCCGCCGCGAGCCGTTCACAGAAGTCGTCCTCCCACCAGTCCATCGCCGCACCGGCGCCGCCGATGAGCAGGATCGCCGGGTCACGGCGATCGCCGATGGCGTCCACGCACAGGTCGACGCCGTTGACGCGCATGACGCTGCGACTCATTCGGGCGCCTCCATCCATACCCACTACAGATATCGCGGGACGGCCGCACGATAGCGTTCGTACTCCGGCCCGAGAGTCTCGGCCAGTCGCCGCTCCTCGCGCCGGATGTCTAGGCGCACCCACGCGACCGCGGCGGGCAGCGACGCGATGATCCAGCCAGAGCCCGCGATCAGCCCTGCGCCGAGGTGGAGCAGCGCCCAACCGACGTACATCGGGTTGCGGCTGATCGTGTAGGGATACGCGGTGACCAGTCGTTCGGGCCGGGCGAGGTCCACCCGGGCGGCGGCGTGCACGGACCGTACGACGAGGTAGCCGCCCGCGCCCGCGGCGACCGAGCCGAGGAGGCGTTGCACCGGGCGGCGCCCCGGCAGGCGCCACGGCCGCAGCCGGTGCAGGCCGTACCCGGCGGCGAGGCACGCCAGGTGCGCCTCGGGTAGCGGCACGTTGCGTACCAACCACGCTCGGTGCGTCGAGGTCCGTTCCCGGTCAGGCAACCGCTCGCCTCCTGCGGTGCGAGCTGCCGGCCGCGATGTGGTCGGCGACGCACCGGGCGTCGCGGCCGACGCCCGCGACCAGCATGGAGGAGAAGGACTGCAGGAACGGCAGACCGACGAAGTAGAGCCCGGGTGACGCCGGCACCGCACCGCGCACCTGTTCGGGCCAGCCGTCGTCACCCGTGACCGGGATGCGGATCCACCCGGAGTCCTTGTCGAAGCCGGTGCACCAGATCACGTTCGCGACGTCCAGCACCCGGCCATCTTCGAGCACCGGTCGGCCGTCTCGCACGCCGGCGACCCGCTCGTGGACGCGTTCGACGCCCGCGGCGGCCAGATCCGCCCTCCTGACCCGGATCAGCGGGCCGCCGTGCGCGCGTACCTCGTGCCGCATCCTGCGGCCCAGCGGCGTCCGCATCGTGAGGACGTTTCGGGCGAGGAAAACCAGGATGGGGAAGACCACGCGGGCGATCCGGCTGTCGTACCGGACCGGGATCTGTCCGCGGTCCTTACCCGACAGGATGGTCGGATGCGTGCGGGCCACCTCGAAGGCGATGTCGCCACCGGAGTGGCTGGCGCCGACCACGAGGACCGGGCCGTCGCGCAGCTGCGTGGGGTTGTGGTAGTCGCCCGAATGGAGCTGGCGGATCGCCGGGTCGAGCTCGGCGGCGAACTCGGGCACGATCGGGCGCTGGAACGTTCCCGACGCCACGACCACGTTGTCGGCCTCGAACCGGTGTGCGCCGGCCGTGACGACGTACCCGTCACCGTCACGAGCGACGTCGTCGACGACGACCCCGGTGCGCACGGGCAGCGCGAACCGCTCCGCGTACGCCTCTAGGTAGTCGGCCATGTCGTCCTTCGTGGGATACGACCATCGCTCGGCCGGGAACGGGAAGCCCGGCAGGCTGTCGGCCCATGCCGGGCTGTACAGCCGCAGCGAGTCGAAGCGATGCCGCCACACGTCGCCGACTCGCGGCCACGCCTCCAGGATGACGAACTGCCGGCCGCGACGGGCCAGGTGGTAGCCGGTCGAGAGGCCCGCCTGGCCAGCACCGATGATCACCGTTTCCACATGTTCGCTCATGGCTGCGACGCTATGAGCCGGCGCGCGTCTGCCGCGTCGGGAGAGCTAACCAACTCGGCGCCCCGGGCAGGTGTGGGTAGATCTGTGTACCGCACGTGCCACAGGAGCACTAGGGCCGTGGTCGCGAGGTAGAAGGCCCTACGCACGCGGCACGAGGTCGTGCTCGTACGCGTACGCCGTGGCGGCCGATCGCGTCGAGACGCCGAGCTTGCCGAAGATGTTCGCCACGTGCCGCGCCACCGTCTTCTCGCTGAGGAAAAGATCGCCCGCGATCGACCGGTTGGTCTTGCCGGCCGCGACGAGGCGCAGCACCTCGACCTCGCGCGCGGTCAGCCCGCCGCTCGCGGCGACCGCGGACGCCGGCCGCAACAGGTTCTCCACGCCGACCTGGTCGTGATCGGCGCCCAACTGCCGGAACGTCCATTGTGCCGCGTCCAGCTCCATGTCCGCGCTGTCCCGGTCGCCGAGCCGCCGGCAGGCGAGCCCGATGAGCACCCGGGTCCGCGCGGCCTCGTACGGTGCGTCAAGCTCGTGCCAGAGCCGCCACGCCCGGCGCAGTTCGGCCAGCGCCGCGTTCGCGTCACCCTCGATGAGCAGCACGTGCCCGTCGGCACGGGCGGCGATGGCATGCAGCAGGGGAGCGCCGAGGCCGGCGGCGATCTCCGACAGCTCGTTCGCGGCGGCGCGTGCCTCGTGAGCGTCGCCACAGGCGAGCGCGATCTCGACGTACGCCGGGAGCACCCGTGCCCGGCTCGCTCGATCATGTGCCTCACCCAGTACGCGGCGGATCGTGGCATGCGCGTCGTCGACGCGACCCTGGGCCACGCGCAGCAACGCCAACCCGGGTTGCGGCTCCCGTCCGTGCTGGCGCGCCTCGCGGTATGCCTCCTCGGCCTCGCCCAGCGCGCCGCGGAGCCGGTGCATGTCGCCGAGGGCGTAGAAGGCCATGCCGGCGGCCGGCCTCCGGCCGAGCCGTTCGCATGCTCGCACCGCTTCGTCCAGCGCGGCCGGCCACTCGCCGCGCAGCAGCATGATTTCGGCCCGGTGCACCAGGCACTCGCCGCGGTAGGGCACCAGGCCCGGCTGCGCCTCACACCATCGGGTCAGGGCCGCCGTCCATTCCTGGGCCCGCTGCTGGTCGAAGACCTCCTGACAGGCCAGGATGGCGGCGCAGTACGCGATCCCGACATTGATCGGGGACACCTCGCTCGCCGTGATCGCGACCATGACCTCGTCGAGGAGGGCCAGCCCGTCGGTGGTCTTGCCCAGCGCGATCAGAGCCTGGCCCTTGCCGAGCCGGGCCATGGCCATGGCTTCCGGATCGCCTAAGCGGTCGGCCATCTCGGTGAGCCGGCCGAACCGGTCATACGCGAGCGCCGCCTCGCCGGCCATGAGGCTGCGTAGCGCGTCGGGCACGAGCAGATATCCCCGCGCGACGCAGTCGAGCCCGGACTCGTCGAGCAGCCGCTCGGCCCGCGCGAACCAGCCGCCGGCCCGCGCCATCTCGCCCCCGTTCATGAAGCCCATGCCAAGGTGAAACGCGCAGAGCGCTGCGCTATTGACGTCACCCACGTCCGCGTACGCCCGGTAGCCGCGGGCCCACGCGTCGGCGCTCTCGTCGTCGTTGCCGGTCAGGTAGGCGGTGACGGCGAGCCGCTCGAGATCCGCCGGGCCGAGGGCCCGGTCGCGGTCGGCGGCGGCCAGTTCCGTGTACGCGGCCGTCCAGGCCCGGCGCGAAAACGCCTCCCGGCCCTTCTCCAACGGGTCAGCCGTGGTCACGTGGTCACTCCTGCGCCGCGGCGGGGCCGGCGATCCTGTCACCCGGGTAGCCCCGCCTGTGATGAGCCTAAGACGCGGCCCGGGGCGTGACTATGCGCGGCCGGAAACCGGACAGCTTCGGACACCTCGCCATCCAGGCAAGCGAGCGACCGGTTCGGCGAGGCTGGCGGTCCGCTCAGGGCCACGATGGTGACATGACCGTTCATCCGGGGTGGCGTGAGCTCAGGAGCCTCTACGAGGTCCAGTTCGACTTCCTGGTGTCCGGCCACCACTGCCGGCGGCGGGGTCGCTTCGTCTCCGGCGGCTTGGAAATCTTCTACTGGAACGCGACCACCGGGGTACGGATCTTGGTTCAGTACCGGGACCCGTTCACGGTAGACGTTTGCCCGCTGCCCGAAGGTAGGTTCCCGCCCCGCGTCGACGAATACGGCGCGCGCCAACGAATCGAGTGGTACGACGTGTTCGACGCGCTGAAGCTACTGACCGGCCGTCGGCCACGTTTCGACGTCCGCCAGCTCTACGGCAATGACCCGGTCGTCATCGCCGCTTACGCGGACGCACTTCGAGGGCCCTGCCAGTCTCTCCTGCATGGCGACGCGGTCGCGTGGAACAGGCTGCGCAGGCAGCGACGGGCTCGGCTCGCCTATTGGCGACGGCACCTCCAAGACCAGCATCCGTAGAAACCCGGCCGCCGGCGATCAGGATGCGGTGCCGGTGGAGCGGTTGGCCGCCCTTCTCTCGAGGATCTCCTTGAGCGTGCCGAGGTTCGCGGCCACCGCCTCCTTGACCCGGGACGTAGCCAACGGCGCGACTACGCGCAGCGGGCCCGACGCCTGGAGGCTCATCGTGTTGCTCAGGATGGTGCCGTTGCCCGCCGGCTCGAGCACGTACGTGATATCGCCGTGGAAAGGCCCAAGAGCTCCTCGGATCGACAGCCTGCGGTCGGGCTCGAACTCCGTCACTACGAACGTTTCCTCGCTTCGGGTGGGAAGTGTCCGGGTCTGCCGGTACCGCGACCCGACGCCCACTGGGCCGCCCGCTTCGTTGCGGGTCTCGCTGATCGCGTAGTTCCACTGCGGAATGTTTTCGAAGCGGGCGAGGAAGGCGAACACCTCGGCCGGCCGGCGATCGATCCTGACGGTGTTGGCGAAATTCATCTGAGCAGATCCCTTCAAAGCGTGCTGTCCAGCAGGCGCTGGGCCGCGGTCGGGTCGTGGGCTGGCAGGATGACCAGGCCGGGCATCCGCTGCTTAAGAGCGAGCACTTTGTCCGTCGTCCCGGCGAGCCGACCGCGGTCACCGACGCCGGGAAGCTGGCGCCGGTCCAGCAGATCGGCACCGTACGTGAGGTCGCCGACCAGAAGCAGCGGTGACCGCCCCCGGCGCCGGACGAGCAGGGAAACCGATCCAGCGGTGTGACCCGGCGTGGGAAGCAGCACGAGGGAGCCGTCGCCCATGACGTCGAGCGACGCGCCGAACGGTGTCAGGGCCGGGTCGTTCGCCGGCTCGAAGTCGATCAGGTGCCAGGTCCGGCCCGGGATCATGATGTGCTCGCGGAGAAAGCCGCGCGGCTCCGGGGCGAACCGTGAAAGCTCGTGCCACTCGGCCGCGCTGACCATCAGGTCGGCGCGGCTCAGCTCGGGGATTCCGCCGATGTGGTCCTGGTGCAGGTGGGAGAGGATCGCGGTGTCGACGTCGGTCGCCGAGTAGCCGAGCGTGCCGAGCTGATTGTCGAGGGTCTCGTCCGCGCCGATCCGGAACCGGGCCAGCCGGTCGTAGATGACGCCGGTGAACCCGCCGGGAAAGTACGAGTCGTCGGTGACCGAGGCGCGGTCCTGCCCGGTGTCGAACAGAACCAGACCTCTGGCGTGCTCGATGACATAGGAATTGATAGGGCGTGCCGGCAACCAAGCGCGTGCGGTGAGCAGCCACCAATACAGCGGCTTCCTGGTGCCGTACGCATGCTCGGGGTGGATTTCGACTGTCCCCGTGCTCACGACCGACACCGCCCGGACGGGGTCGGCCGTTCCGCTCTCCGCATGCGAGGTGGCGACCGGAATGGACATGTGCGGTCTCCTCTGGTCCGCTCGCCCGCCTGTTCGGACGAGTCGGTACCAGCCTTCGCCGCGCCGCGAAAGGTGTAAGTGACTTCGGTCGTGTGGCCGGGTAACCGAAGTCACGGGGTCGGGGTTCCAGCACTGGCTGTGGAGACCGGCCGGGTCGATGATGTGGATGCTGTCCGGTGCGGTCGCTATCAGCCGTTCGAGGCGGAAGTCCCGCAGGACCCGGGCCACCACCTCGCGGACCGACCCGACCGAGTCGGCCAGCTCCTGCTGCGACACCCGCGCGACGAGGCGCCCTCGGGGAACCTGCTGAGCGGAGGCGAGATCGAGCAGGTGCGCGGCCACCCGCTGCCGTACCGACCCGAAGGTGTTGATGGCCGTCTGCCGCAACGTCTCATTCAGCCGCCGGCTCAGCTCCTCCGCCAACGCCCACGAGACGCGGGGATCGCGGTGCGCCGCCGCGGTCAATGTCTGCGGGTCGATCCGGAACAGGATTGACGGGGAGAGCGTCTGAACGCCGACATTCGCCGGGCCGCCGACCAGGACCGCGATCCCCAGCACGTCGCGGTCACGCGCATACCGGACCGTCACCTGCCGGCCCTCCGGAGCCGTCATGTAGACACGCAACAAACCACGAACGACGAGCAGGGCCCTCGGAAAGGAACCCTCCCGGTAGATCGCGCTGCCC
>JBKOWB010000287.1:0-3450 GCA_046724195.1 Actinomycetota bacterium | reverse complement strand
ACGCCAACGAGTCCCCTGTTCACTTTTCCGCGGCCGGCGTCGGCCTGGTCATCGACTGCGCCGGGCCTGGCCTGCCCCGTATCCGGCATTGGGGGGCCGCCCTCGGCGACCTGTCCGGCGCCGAACTCGCCGACCTGGTCAGGGCCGGTGTGCCCCAACTGGTCTCCAATGGCCTCGACCAGGTCGTACCGGTCGCCATCCTGCCCGAACAGCCGGCCGGATGGCTGGGCACGCCCGGCCTCTCGGGGCACCGCGACGGCGTGGACTTCTCCGCCGCGTTCACGGTCGACCGCGTCAGCGTGGACGAGAACCGGATGGCCGTCACGGCCCGCGACCCCGTGGCCCGCCTGGGACTGCTGATCGAGGTCGAGATGACCGGTTCGGGCCTGGTGCGCCAGCGGGCGACGCTGACGAACGACGGCGACGGGCCGTACACGGTCGACGCGCTGCTGCCGACGCTGCCGGTGCCGCCGCACGCCGGCGAGCTGCTCGACCTGACCGGGCGGCACCTGCGCGAACGAAGCCCGCAGCGGGCGCCGTTCACCATCGGCACGCACCTGCGCGAGGGCCGCCGGGGCCGCACCGGCACCGACGCGTCCCTGATCCTGGGCGCGGGCGTCGCCGGCTTCGGCTTCGCGACCGGCGACGTGTGGACCGTGCACGTGGCGTGGAGCGGCAACCACTGTACGTTCGCGGAGCGGACCGCGACGGGGGATGCCCTGCTCGGCGGTGGCGAGTTGCTGCTCCCGGGCGAGGGCCGGATCGCCCCGGGCGAGTCGTACGCGACGCCGTGGCTCTACGGCTCGTACGGCCGCGGCCTGGACGCGGCGGCCGCGCGCTTCCACGAGTTCCTGCGCGCCCGCGACGGCCACCCCCGCACCGCGCGCCCGGTCACCATGAACACCTGGGAGGCGGTCTACTTCGACCAGAGCCTGGACAAGCTCACCGCGCTCGCCGACGCCGCCGCCGAGGCCGGGGCGGAGCGCTTCGTCCTCGACGACGGATGGTTCCGGGGCCGGCGCAACGACCGCGCCGGCCTGGGCGACTGGTATGTGGACGAGGACGTCTGGCCGGACGGCTTGCGGCCGCTCGTCGACCACGTGACGAAGCTCGGCATGCAATTCGGACTCTGGGTGGAGCCCGAGATGGTCAATCCCGACTCCGAGCTGGCCCGCGAGCACCCGGACTGGATCCTCGCCGCGCGCGGCCGCACGCCGCCGGAGTCACGCCACCAGCAGGTCCTCGATGTGGCGCGGCCCGAGGTGTACGCCTACCTGCTTGCGCGGATCGACGCGCTGCTCGGCGAGTACGACATCGGCTACCTCAAGTGGGACCACAACCGTGACCTCGTCGACGCCGGCCACCTGCCCACCGGCGCCGCCGGCGTGCACCGGCACACCCGTGCCGTCTACCGCCTGCTCGACGAGCTGCGCGGCCGGCACCGGGGCCTGGAGATCGAGTCCTGCTCGTCCGGCGGTGGCCGCGTCGACCTCGGCGTGCTCGAGCACACCGACCGGGTCTGGACCAGCGACACCATCGACGCGCTGGAGCGCCAGCAGATCCAGCGGTGGACGGCACAGCTGCTACCGCCCGAGCTGCTCGGCGCGCACGTCGGCGCGCCGGCCGCACACACGACCGGCCGGCGGCAGGTGCTCGACTTCCGGGCGGGCACCGCACTGTTCGGCCATTTCGGTATCGAGTGGGATCTCACCGGCGCGGACCCGGCCGAGCGTGGCCGGCTGGCCCGGTGGGTCCGCGCGTACCGGGAACTGCGGGACTTCCTGCACTCCGGCCGGATGGTGCGCGCCGACCATCCGGATCCGGCGATGTGGGTGCACGGCGTCGTGGCACCGGACGGGTCCCGTGCGGTGTACGCGCTCGTTCAGCTCGCCACGAGCGTGCAGGCGCCGGCCGGCCCCGTACGCCTGCCGGGTCTCGATGGTGAAGCGCGCTACCGCCTCGCGCCGCTTCCGCCGGGCGATGCCATCGACGGACCGGCGCAGTCCGCGCTGGCCTGGTGGTCCCGGGGCGTCGAGCTGCCCGGGCGGGTGCTGGCGGAGGTCGGCGTGCAGGCCCCCACGCTGTACCCCGAGCGCCTGGTCCTGCTGGAGGCCCGGCGGATCTGACCTCCCGGATGTGCGCCACGGTCGTCCGCCTGACCGCCGCGGCGGCTTCGGTGTGCTTCGATGTGCGGACACATCTCCTGGGGAGGACGAATTGGGAGAGCAACGGGGTTCCGTGCGCCTCGCCACCGCGGGGTTTGCGGTGCTGATCGGCGGAGGGCTCGGCGTGTTCGCGCTGACCCCCGCCGCCGGCGCCGCCGTGCGGACGGGCCCGCCGGTCACCACTGCGGGCCTGACCGTCGTCACGAAGGCCGCGGCCGCGTGCGCGACGGGCAAGTATCAGAAACAGGTCGAGGGCTACCTCAAGAAGCTCGGTGGCTTCGGCCCGGTCAAGGTCGACGGCAAGCAGTCCGCCGCCGACTGTTCTGCCATCAAGAAGTTCCAGAGCCGGTACGGCATCCAGCCGGCCAAGGGCCTGGCGGGTCCGACGACGTACGGCGTGGCCAAGCGTCTCGCTAACACCAAGACGTCGGCCTGTCGCGCCAAGAAGTCGGTCACCACGGTCTGTATCGACCTCACCCACCAGACGGTCTGGGTGATGAAGAACGGCAAGGTGATCTACCGGCCGACGGTGACCCGGACCGGCATGAAGGGTTACCGGACACCGACCGGCAATTTCAAGATCAACAAACGCACCAAGAAAGAATGGTCCAACCCGTACCACGTGTGGATGCCGTACTGGCAGCGCTTCGTGGGCGGGAGGGGCCTGCACCAGACGACCACCTACCTGCATGACGGGTGGCGGGGTTCGCACGGCTGCGTCAACCTGCTGTCGTCGGACGCCCGGTCGCTGTACGGCAGGCTCAAGATCGGCACGACCGTGAAGGTATTCGGGCGCCGCCCGGGCACCTGATCGTCCTGGCGGAAGGAGCGGCCCACCGGCGATGCCGGTGGGCCGCTTCTCATGCGGTCGGCGCTTCTGGCGCCTTTCTCATGCGTATGGCGGCTTTCTCACGCGGCCCGCGCCAGCGCGTGCGTGGTCAGCACGTCGTGCGGCGGAAAAGCCTTCTCGTCGCCGGTCGCTGTGATCACGCGGAGGCCTTCGCGACTGATCGTGTACGTGACATTGATGAAGCGGCTGATCGTGTCGTCGTGGTGCACGACGGTCAGAGTGTCCGCTCGCAGCATTCTGTTCACCACCCTTTCGTCTCCGGTACGGATACCGAAGCGCCGGTGGTTCAAAGCCTGGCCGGCGCCTCGCGGTGGTGCGGTCGTCGACGTGCCAGCCGCGCCGCGGATTGCCGACTCGGCGGACGTATCAGCGGTGCACGACCGAGATGGAGCACGCGGTTCCGGCGGCATCGGTTCCTGTCGGTGATCCGGCATA
>JBKOWB010000056.1:0-7895 GCA_046724195.1 Actinomycetota bacterium | reverse complement strand
GGCACGCAGCGTCGACGACCAGGCGGCATGGCTCGACAACGACACGGTGATGTACGCGGCCCGGCGCGGTGCCCGCGGTTCCGACGTCTGGTCCGTGCCGGCTTCCGGGGGCGGGCGGCCGGCCCTGCTGATCCCGGACGCGGAGTCCCCCGCGGCGCTCTGGAACTAGGGGTGCCGGTAACGAACGTGTCACCCGGATCGGAAGCGGACGCAGCGCCCCTGAGACCGTTCCAGTTCGGTCGGCACCGCGCGCCACCGCCGGCCCCGGCGCTACCCGGCGCCGGTGAGCCGGCGGGCGGCCGCCGCGATGTGGTCGGCATCGATCCCGGCCCACGCGAGCAGCTCGGCGCCCGAGCCGGAGCCTGGCATGTCACGCACGGCGAGGTGCGTGACATGCAGGTTGGTCGCGCCCGCTGCGAGCAGGCCGTCGGTGACGGCCGAGCCGAGCCCGCCTTCCGGGTGGTGGTCTTCGGCGATGACCAGCCGGCCGGACGTGGCGCCCACCGCCGCGGCGAGAGTGGCGGTGTCGATCGGCTTGACGGAGTAGCAGTCGATCACGCGGGCGTGGATGCCCTCCTCGGCGAGGATCTCGGCGGCGCCCAGGCATTCGTGCAGGGTGACCCCGGCGCCGACGAGGGTCACCTGGTCGTCGTCGCTTGAGCGCAGCACCTTCGAGCCGCCGACGGGGAAGATCTCCCCATCGGGGTACAGGACCGGATAGGCGCCGCGGGTGGTGCGCAGGTAGCTGATCCCCGGCGTGGTGGCCATGGCGTCGACCAGCGAGACGGTGCTGGTGGCGTCGCTGGAGTACAGCACCGTCGACCCGTGCACGGCGCGGAACATGGCCAGATCCTCCAGCCCCATCTGGGAGGGGCCGTCAGCGCCGATTTCGACGCCGGCATGGGAGCCGGCCAGCCGAAGATCGACGCCGGATATCGAGCCCATCCGGATGAAGTCGTGTGCCCGGGTCCAGAACGCGGCGAAGGTCGAGGCGAACGGGCGGTAGCCGCGGACGTTAAGCCCGGTGGCCGCGGCCACCATCTCCTGCTCGGCGATGAACATCTCGAAGTAGCGGTCCGGGTAGGCGTGAGTGAACTCGTCGGCGTAAGTAGAGTTGCTGACCTCGCCGTCGAGCGCGACCACGAGCGGGTCGCGGGCGCCGAGGGCGACGAGTGCGTCACCATAGGCCTTGCGGGTGGCCACCTTGTCACCGACGGCGTACCGGGGCCGTTGCACGTCGGCGGTCACCGGCGCGGCGATCTCCGGCTCCGGGCTGCGGATGGGCGCGGGCTGCGGGCCGCGAAGCACAAGATTGCGGACACCGCCCAGCTCGGCGATCGCTCGGTCGGCCATGTCGGGTGGGAACGGCTTGCCGTGCCAGCCGTTGCGGTCCTCGACCTCGGAGAAGCCGCGGCCCTTGATGGTCCTGGCCAGGATCACCGTGGGCTGCTCGCCCGTGGTGTTGCCCTCAGCCGTGGTCAGGGCGTCGTCGATAGCGGGCAGATCGTGACCGTCGATGACAAGCGCACGGGCGCCGAACGCCTCGACACGACGGGCGTAGGCGCCCAGGTTCCAACCCAGGTCGGTCGGGCCGCGCTGGCCGAGGCGGTTGACGTCGACGATGACGATGAGGTTGGCCAGCCGGTAGTAGGACGCCTTGTCCAGCGCCTCCCAGACGGAGCCCTCGGCAAGCTCGCTGTCCCCGCAGAGCACCCAAATCCGGTACGGCAGCCGGTCCAGGTACTTGCCGGCCAGCGCGACACCGACCCCGTCGGGCAGTCCCTGGCCAAGCGAGCCAGTGGCGACGTCCACCCAGGGCAGGACCGGGGTGGGGTGGCCCTCCAGGCGCTGGCCGAAGCGGCGGTAGCCGGTCATCAGCTCATCGTCGGAGACCACACCGACAGCCTTGAAGACCGAGTACAGCAGCGGGGAGGCGTGCCCTTTGGAGAAGATCAGGTGGTCGTTGGCTGGTGACCGCGGGTCGTCCCAGTCGTAACGCAGGTGCCGCGTGACGAGCACGGCGAGCAGATCGGCCGCGGACATGCTGGAAGTCGGGTGCCCGGAGCCAGCGCTGGTGGACGAGCGGATCGAGTCGACTCGAAGCTGCGCGGCCAGCTCGGCCACCGTGTCCAGGCCGGTCTCGGAGGTTGTGGTGATCGTGGTCATAGCGTTACTCCTGTCCGTCGTGAACAGGTCGGATACCCCGATGGTCGCAGCCGGGAACCGCGCCGTCGTCACCGCTGGCCGCCGCTTCGCCTACCCGCTAGCAGGAGTCTCAGGGTTCGGGTTGGAATCAGCCCGCGAGAGCGTCCACCAGGCGGCGGGCGGAACCGGCCAGGTTCCAGCGCTGCGCCAGTGCCAGCAGCCGGTCCGGGTCGGCCGGGGAGGTGGGCATCGCCGGGTCGAATTCGGGGAGCTTCACGTCCAGCGCGACCCGGCACACCGGCAGCGCCGCGGTCAGGTACTCGCGGGCCGCGGCCAGCTTCGTCCGTACACCCGGCGCGAAGCCGGCCTTCGGATCGTCCAGGGCGGCCATGATCGCCTCGATGCCGCCGTACCGGGCGATCAGCCGAGCCGCCGTCTTCTCGCCGACCCCGGGCACGCCGGGCAGGCCGTCGCTCGGGTCGCCGCGCATCGCCGCGAAGTCCGCGTACCAGCGAGCCGGCACGCCGTACTTCTTCTCCACCACGGCGTTGTCGCTGACCTCCAGCTTCGCCACGCCGCGGCCGCAGTAGAGCAGCCGGGTGCCGCGGTCGTCGTCGACCAGCTGGAACAGGTCGCGGTCGCCGGAGACCACCTCGACCGGGCCGGGCTGGGTCGCGGCGAGGGTGCCCAGTACGTCGTCGGCCTCGTACCCGGAGACGCCGAACGCCGGGATGCCCACCGCCTCCAGGACCTCGAGCAGCACCGGGATCTGCTTCTCGAGCGCGGGCGGCACGATTTCCACGTCGTCGTGGGCGACCCGGTGCCGCTTGTACGACGGCACCAGTGCGACCCGCCACGCCGGCCGCCACGACGCGTCCAGCGCGCACACGATCCGGTCCGGACGCCGGGTGCGCACCAGCTGGGCGATCATGTCCATGAACCCGCGGATCGCGTTCACGGGCTCGCCCTTGTCGGTCTTCGCGGCCGACTCCGGGATGCCGTGGAAGGCGCGGAAGTACAGGCTCGGGGCGTCGACGGCCAGCAGCGGTCGGTCAGTCACGCCGCCTAGCCTCGCACAGATTCACCGGCGTCCGGTGACCGCATGTGGCTGCGCCGCGGACACGAGGCCAGCGTGCGACTTCCGGCCATCAGGACGGGACTTTTGCCTCTACGGGCACCGGGTTGGCACGCCGACGCTCAAATCCACCCGTCCGGCTCTCTTGGAGGTCCGACATGGACCAGCCCGGGTACTACCTGAATTGGGGAATCATCCAGATCTCCCTGGCCAACCTGATCGTGATCGGGCTGATGCTCCTCGTCTTCGTCGTAGCGCTCATCGCGCCCTTTCCGGGAAGGCGCCGGCGATGACCAGCCAGGATGAACGTATGTGGACGGCGCGGGTACGCCGTCGTGCCGTCGCGGCGCTGCCGCCCGAGCAACTGCTGCCGGATCGGCAGCCCGCCTACGTGGCCTCGTGGATCTACGTGTTCGGTGTGCTGACCGTGGCTGCTCTGCTCGTCGTGCTGGTGAGCGGCGGGATCCTCGCGCTGGAGGGGCCGCAGTGGTACCACCTCTCGTCCCAGGGTCGCTTCGTCAACAGCCTGCACCTGTGGAGCGTGGAGCTGTTCCTCTTCGTCATGGTCATCCATCTGTGGGGCAAGTTCTTCATGGCCGCCTGGCGCGGCCGCCGTGCGACGACCTGGGTGACCGGTGCGCTCGCGTTCCTCGGATCCATCGCGACCGCGTTCACCGGCTATCTCGTGCAGTCCAACTTCGACTCCCAGTGGATCTCCACCCAGGCCAAGGACGGCCTCAACTCGGTCGGTGTCGGCGCCTGGTTCAACGTGCTGAACTACGGACAGATGCTGCTCTTCCACGTCATTCTCCTACCGCTGGTACTGGGCGTGCTCGTGGTCTGGCACGTGCTGCTGGTACGTCGCCGTGGCGTAGTGCCCCCGTTCGCTGACCCGGTCCCGGACGGCGCTAGGAAGCTGGAACGGCCGGTCGACGGTCCGTCTGAGGAGGTAGCGCCATGAGTGCCACGACGGCCACCGGCCGGCGGAAGGTCGCCGGCAACCGCGACGCCGAACCCTGGACCGGCGACTACCGCCGTTACGACCTGGTCAAGGAGTTCGTTGCGGCGCTCGCGGTGATGGCGCTGCTCACCGTGATCCTCGCGGCCGTGTTCGGCTCACCCGACAAGACGGAGATCTCCTTGACCGGGTGGGCCCGCAACGCCCCGAACGACTTCGTCGTCACCGCCGTCGCCGAACTCGACGGTACGAGCGGCACCGCCACGTACGGACCGCCGTACACGGACGATCCGACGGCCGGGCAGAAGCTCGGGCCGTTGCCGCTGCAACAGTGGGGCGGGGTGCGCGAGCCCGTTGACACCGCCCAGGACTTCGTGCTCCGGCCGCTGTCGAGCGTGACGGGCGACGCCGTACTCAGCGCCGCCCTGTCGCAGTACCAGTCGGCGACAGACGCCCAGCGCATGGCGTGGACGAGCGCGTACGCCGACGCGCTGGACAAGGCCGCTGACCACGACCCGGCCAAGGTCGTAGCCGGCGATTACGGCCCGGTACCTGTGTTGAGTGGCCGGCTGCTCGACCTCGCCCGCAGTGGCGGACTGGACGGACAACTGCTCACGCCGAATGGCTTCTACCAGACCAACTACGCCAAGCCGCTGCTCTTCCTCGCCGACGGTACCTACCTGGAAGACCAGGCCCGGGCCGAGCACCTCGGCGGGGACCAGTGGGGGATGATGAACGAGACTGGCCGTTACCCCGGACAAGCCTGGTTGTGGCTGTACACGTTCTGGTACCAGATACCGCCGTTCAACCACTCCGACAACGCCGACGCTCTGGTCTGGGCGCTCATGATGGTGTTGAGTGCGGGTTTGGTGCTGGTGCCCTTCATCCCCGGCGTACGGGCCATTCCTCACGCCACAAGGGTCTGCCGGCTCATCTGGCGCGACTACTACCGAAACCGCGGGTAGCCGGCGGAGTGCCCACTACACCTGACCGATCGGCCACCTCACCGCTGCGGCGAGATCGTCGGTGGCACCGCGTGTCCACGGAGCCCGGTGCTGGCGGCCCGTGCGGCCGAACGGCACAACATGGGATGCTGAGGCCACCGCACGACCCGAACGAACGTTAAGCTAGGCAGGTGACGGTCGATCGGATCCTGCCCAGCGAAGAGGCGTACGAACTACTGGATCTCACCCGGGAGATCGCCGAGCGGGAGCTGGCGCCCAAGGCCGCCGGTTACGAGGCCCGCGGCGAGTTCCCCCGGCACGTGATCCGGACGATAGGGCGCGCCGGCCTGCTCGGGCTCCCGTACGCCGAGAGCGACGGGGGCGCCGGCCAGCCGTACGAGGTCTATCTGCAGGTCCTGGAGACCGTGGCAGGGTCGTGGCTGGCCATCGCGGAAGCCATGAGCGTGCACACGCTCGCGTGTTTCCCGGTGTCGGCCTACGGCAGCGAGCGGCAGCGCAAGCTGCTGCCCGACCTGCTCGGCGGCGATCTGCTCGGCGCCTACTGCCTGTCGGAGCCGCAGGGCGGCTCGGACGCGGCGAACCTCGCCACCCGCGCGGTCCGTGACGGCGACGGCTACGTCATCACCGGCACGAAGGCCTGGATCACGCACGGCGGCCACGCCGATTTCTACGACGTCTTCTGCCGGACCGGCGGTCCCGGCGCGTCCGGAATCTCCTGCCTGCTCGCCGACGCCGACACGCCCGGCCTCATGGCACAGAAGCCGGAGCGGACCATGGGCCTGCGCTCCTCCGCGCCCGCGCAGATCGTGTTCGACGGCGCGCGTGTCGCCGCCGACCGGCTGATCGGCGGCGAGGGCGTGGGCTTCCGCATCGCGATGCAGGCGCTCGACGCCGGCCGGCTCGGCATCGCCGCCTGCGCGGTCGGACTCGCCCAGGCCGCGGTCGACTACGCGGCCGGTTACGCACGCGAGCGCGAACAGTTCGGCAGGCCGATCGCGGACTTCCAGGGCGTGAGCTTCATGCTGGCCGACATGGCGACGCAGGTCTCGGCCGCCCGCGCGCTGACGCTCGCCGCGGCGCGGCTCAAGGACGCCGGGCGGCCGTTCTCCGTCGAGGCCGCGAAGGCGAAGCTTTTCGCGACGGATGTCGCGATGCGGGTCACGACCGACGCCATCCAGGTCCTCGGCGGGTACGGCTTCGTGAGCGACCACCCGGTCGAGCGGTGGTTCCGGGAGGCCAAGGTGCTGCAGATCGTCGAGGGCACCAACCAGATCCAGCGCCTGGTGATCGGGCGGTCGCTCGCGCGCGGCTGAAACGTTGTCGTTACGACCTCGTTCGACCAGTATCGTGGCGCCGTGGAAGAGATCGACCGGGCGATCGTGGCCGCCCTCACCGTGGACGGGCGGCTGTCCTACACCGACCTGGCCGAGCGCGTCGGCTTGAGCGTGTCGGCCGTCCACCAGCGGGTGCGCCGCCTCGAGCAGCGCGGGGTGATCGACGGTTACACGGCCCGAGTGTCGTACGAGGCGCTCGAGCTGCCGCTCACCGCGTTCGTGGCGATCCGGCCGTTCGACCCGTCGCAGCCCGACGACGCCCCGGAGCGGCTCGCGCACCTGGCCGAGATCGACTCCTGCTACTCGGTGGCGGGGGAGGACTTCTACCTGCTTCTGGTACGGGTGGCCAGCCCGGCCGACCTGGAACGGCTGCTGCAGGACATCCGTACCGCCGCGAACGTCACCACCCGCACGACGGTCGTGCTGTCCACGCCGTACGAGAACCGCCCGCCCAGGATCGGCCCGGCGGCGGCCCCGGTCCCGGCACCCGCGGACACAACTTAGCCTAGCATCCTAGGATGCGGTAGGGATTGTGCGGCACCGTCGCCGGACGGGGCCTACGGGACGGAGCGACGGCTTTTGCGGCGCGCCGCCGGACGGGGGCGGGGCTACGGGACGAAGCGGTAGCCGATGCCCGGCTCGGTGATCAGGTAGCGGGGACGGGCCGGGTCCGGTTCCAGCTTGCGGCGCAGGTTCGCCAAGTGGACGCGCAGGTAGTTGGTCTCGTTCTCGTACGCCGGGCCCCACACCTCCCGCAGTAACTGCTTCTGGGCGACCAGCTTGTCGGGATGCCGGGCGAGGACCTCCAGCATGTGCCACTCGGTCGGAGTCAGCCGCACGTCGCCGGCCGCGGTGGTGATGCGCTTGGCGGCGAGGTCGATCGTGAAGTCGGCGGTCGTGATGGTGGCGGCCCCCGGCTCGGGCGTGGCCCGGCGCAGGGCGGCGCGGATACGGGCGAGCAGCTCGTCCATGCCGAAGGGCTTGGTCACGTAGTCGTCGGCGCCGGCGTCGAGCGCCGCCACCTTGACGGCCTGCGCGTCGCGCGCGGACAGCACGATGATCGGGATCTGGCTCCAGCCGCGCAAGCCGCGGACCACCTCGACCCCGTCGAGGTCCGGCAACCCCAGGTCGACAATGGCGAGGTCGGGCGGCGCGTGGCCGGCGACGCTGAGCGCGGTGGTGGCGTCGGCCGCGGTGAACACCTCGTAGTGCCGGGCGGCCAGGTTGATCCGCAGCGCCCGCCGCAGCTGGTCGTCGTCGTCGACGACGAGGATCCGGCTCACCCGCCAGCCCCGGTCCCGCCGGCACCGGGGCTGGCCGCTCCGGTCCCGCCACCACTGGCCTTGCCCGCGTCGGCCTCGCCGGCTCCGGCCCCGGCGGCTCCGGCCTTGCCGCTTCCAGCGTCGCCGGCTCCGGCC
>JBKOWB010000115.1:0-6078 GCA_046724195.1 Actinomycetota bacterium | reverse complement strand
AGCACCAGCCGTCCGGCCGCCCCACACGGCAGCCGACCCAGCATCGGCCCCACGGCCGCTCGCCCCCGGACCCTCCGTGCACCAGGACCCGGCCATGACCGCCGTGATCCGGACGGCCGACGCGCCGACCGGCCTGCTTCCCGTCGTGAAGGGCCCGTCCACCATGCCGCTCGCCGGCTCCCCCGCGCCGTACCCGGGAGCGAGCCCAACCACACCACTCTCGGGAGCGAGCCCAACCACGCCACACCCAGTCGTCAGTACGACCACACAACGTACGGGAGCGAGCCCGACCACGGGTAACGACAACGCGGTCGGCGCCGCGTCCATACCCGCTGTCCCGGCCCCGACGTCAACCGCCGGCCCCGGCGGCGAAGGCGACACCGACGACGGCCGGCCACGGCGTGGCGAGAAGGTCGTCAAGCTGCGCCCGGAGCAGACCGAGCAGGGTTACAAGAGCGTCTACTCCGAGCTCACCCGCCCGACGATCGGCTCGCGCATCCGGACCGCTGTCCGTGTCTGCGGCGAGCTGATGATCACCTTCGGCCTGATCGTCCTGCTCTTCGCGGGATACGAGGTGTTCGGCAACTCGGCGAAGGTCCAGGAGGAACAGAACACCCTGGACAACCAGCTCGCGCAGCAGTGGGACAACCCGACCGTGGCGCCGAGCGGCCCGGCCAACAACGGCCCGGCCGCACCGGGTGAGAACCTGGTCGGCCGGCTCTATGTCCCCAAGCTCGACAAGGAATGGGTCGTCGTCAACGGCGTACGGCCACAGGACATCAAGTACGCGCCGGGCCACTACCCGGACACCGCGATGCCGGGCCAGATCGGCAACTTCTCGGTCGCCGGACACCGGATCAAGAAGATCTTCTGGCGGATCGACGAGCTCACGCCGGGCGACGTCATCGGCGTGGAGACCCGGACCAATTGGTACGTCTACAAGGTCACCGGCCACGAGATCGTCAAGCCGAGCGCGGTCGAGGTGGTCGCCCCGGTGCCCGACAAGCCAGGCCAGAAACCCACAAAGTCGCTGCTCACGCTGACCACCTGCAACCCGAAGTTCAACAACTACCAGCGGCTGATCGTGCACGCCCAGCTGGTCGACACCGTCAAGCGCGACCCGGCGTTGCCGGACGCCGGCAAGCCCGCCGAGTTGAAGGCGTAGAGCCCATGTATGCCTGGATATGGCGCAAGCTGCCGTTCGGCCTTGGCGGCAAGCTGGCCGGCTCGATCGTGCTGATCGTGGCGGTCGGCACACTGCTCTGGTACGTCGTCTTTCCCTGGGCCACGCCGCTGTTGCCGTTCGACGACGTGCAGGTCGGCAGCACCACTGGCGAGCAGACCGGTCCGGCCCAGGAGGACCCCAACGCGGTCGTTCCGGGCGACGGCGAGAGCAGCGAAGGACCGGAGGAGATTCCGTACAGCACGCATTCGAACGACCCCGAACCCAGCCCTAGCAGGTGACCGCCGTGCGCATCCTCGTGATCGACAACTACGACTCGTTCGTCTTCAACCTGGTGCAGTACCTCGGCCAGTTGGGCGCCGAGTGCGAGGTGCGGCGCAACGACGAGATCACCGTGAGCGACGTCGGCCGCTTCCGCGCCGCCGGGATCCTGCTTTCCCCCGGCCCCGGTACGCCCGAACGCGCCGGCATCACGATGGACGTCATTACGGCGTACGCGGGCGAGCTGCCGATGTTCGGCGTCTGCCTCGGCCACCAGGCGATCGGGGCGGCGTTCGGCGCGACCGTGACCCGGGCGCCCGAGCTGCTGCACGGCAAGACGTCGGAGATCCACCACAAGGGCACCGGCGTGCTGGCCGGCCTGCCGGATCCGTTCACCGGGACGCGCTACCACTCGCTCGCCGTCGTCGAAGAGACGCTGCCCGCCGAGATCGAGGTGACCGGCTGGACCGACTCCGGCGTGGTGATGGCCATGCGCCATCGCGAGCTCCCGATCGAGGGCGTCCAGTTCCACCCGGAGTCTGTGCTGACCGAGGGCGGCCACACCATGCTGGCGAACTGGCTCGCCGCGTGCGGGCTGCCCGCCGCGCTGGACCGGGCCCCGGAGCTGGCCGCCGAGGTCGAGACGCGTCGCCGCGCGGCATTCGCCGCCTGAGCCGCCTAGTTCAGAAGGCCAGTCACGGGATTGCCGCCGCCGCCGCTGCCGCCAGGCGGGGTGGTGTCGCCCGGACTCGGCGTGCCCGAGTTGCCGGGGTCGGGCGGCTGCGGAGTCACGACGATCGTGACGGTTTTGCCCTTCGCCAGCTTCTTGCCTTCGGTCGGGTTCTGGTCGACGACGGTGCCGGGATTCGGGCCGGGGTCGCCGTCCTTGGTGCTCACATTGAATCCGAGGTTGGTGAGGGTGGTCCTAGCGACATCTTCGGTCAGCCCCACGACGTTCGGCACCGGCACCAGGTTGCCACGGGAGATCGATACCGTGATCGTGGTGTCGGGATCGACCTGCTGGCCGGCCTTCTCCACCGCGACCACGGTGCCCTGCGGCTTGTCGCTGTCCTCGTTCTTGAACTCGGGCTTCAGGTTCAGGGCGGTCAGCCGGGTATCGGCCGAGTCTTTCGTGGACCCGATCAGGTCGTTCGGGACAGTGACCTTGTCGGGGCTCTTGCAGAGCTGGAAGCTGACCGGCTGGTCGACCCGGATCTGAGTGCCGGCCGTCGGCGTCTGCTTCTGGACCTTGGGCTCGTCGCAATTGTTGGTTTCGATAGCCGGGCCCACGCCGACGTTCGAGAAGTTCTGCCGCGCGAGCTCCGCACGAGCTTCATCCTCGGTCATCCCGGTGAGCTTCGGCATGGCGACGGTCGACGGGGTCTGCGTTGCGTTGCCGTCCTTGTTGTTGTTGGCCAACCACAGGCCGACGCCGAGCGCCACCACGGCGAGCACGCCGAGCGCGGCCAGCACGGCCATCACCCAGGACGATGTTTTGCGCTCCGGCGGGCGCGGGGGCAGGCCCTGGACCGGCCGGGTCATGGTCGTCGCCTGCGACTGGCGCATCGGGCCGCTCATCGCCATGGTCTCGGCCTCGGTCATCACCGGGGTGGCCAGGACCGGGCGGCCGGCGACCGCGCGCAGCGCATCGGCGCGCATCTCCTGTGCGCTCTGGTACCGGTTGAGCGGGTTCTTCGCCAGCGCCTTGAGCACGATCGCGTCGACGTCCGGCGGGACCTCGTGGTTGATGTCGCTCGGCGCCCGTGGATCTTCGCGGACGTGCTGGTACGCCACGCTGACCGGGCTGTCGCCGACGAACGGCGGGTGCCCCACCAGCAGCTCGAACAGGACGCATCCGGCCGCGTACACATCGGATCGTGCGTCCACGGCCTCGCCGCGCGCCTGCTCCGGCGAAAGGTATTGCGCCGTACCGATGACCGCGCTCGTCTGGGTCATGGTGGTCGCGCCGCTGGCGAGAGCCCGCGCGATGCCGAAGTCCATGACCTTGACCTGGCCGTTCTGCGTGATCATCACGTTGCCAGGCTTGATGTCCCGGTGGATGATGCCGTGCCGGTGGCTGAACTCCAGCGCGGCGCAGATGTCGGCGATGATCTCGAGCGCCCGGCGCGGCTGGATCCGCTGCTCGGAGGCGAGGATCTCCTTGAGGGTGCGCCCGTTCACGAACTCCATCACGATGAACGGCAGCTTCTCGCCGGTAGACGACACCTCCTCGCCGGTGTCGTAGACGGCGACGATCGCGGGATGGTTCAGGGCGGCGGAGTTCTGCGCCTCGCGCCGGAACCGCTCCTGGAACGTGGCGTCGCGGGCGAGGTCGGTGCGCAGCATCTTGATGGCCACGTCGCGGCCGAGCCGGAGATCGCGTCCCCGGTGCACCTCGGCCATACCGCCGTAACCGAGCAGCTCGCCGACCTGGTACCTGCCACCGAGCAGGCGGGCCTGCGCCGTCATAACGTCTGTCGTCCTTTGCTCGCTTGGTTCAGGCCGCCGTTCCCGACGACCTGCTTCATAAGACGGTACGACGCCGCCGACGTTCCCTCGCCGACCACGCCCGTGCGGGCGACCCCGACCGGGGCGAGCGACCCGTTGTTGCTCTGCCTGTACAGGAACGAGATCACGCCCGCGCAGAGGAGCACCAGCAGCGCGAGCACCACGGCGAGCACGATCAGCACCTGCCGCGAGCCGGACCCGTCGGGTTTGCCAGCCACCAGCGGCTGCTGCATCGGCGGCGCGGACGGGTGCCGGTACGGCTGCTGCGCCGACGGTACGGACGCCGCACCGCGCGCCTGACCGCCGGAAACCGGCCGCGGCACCGGCGGGTAAGGCGGCCGGGCCTGACCGGTCGCGGCGTGGCCCGAGGCGGGGTGGCTGGGCTGCCCGGAGGCGGGCCGGCTCGACACCGGACCGCCGGACTGCGGCCGGTTCAGCGCCGGGCTGCCCGACTGCGGTCGCACCGGGGAACCGTTCACCACGGGCTGCTGCACGGCCGTGGTCAGCGACGACGCGGCCTGCCGTGCGACCACGGCCATCGCCGCGGCCGTGGGCCACCGGGCGGCGGGATCCTTGGCCAGGGCGCGGTCGACGATCGCGCGTACGGCCGGGGGGATGTCGGCCGGCAACGGCCGTGGCGTCTCGCGCACATGTTTCATGGCGATCTCGATCGGCGTGGCGCCGTCGAACGGCCGGTGTCCGGACAGGCACTGATAGGCGACCACGCCGAGCGCGTACACGTCGGACGCCGCGGTCGCGACCGCCCCGGACGCCTGCTCCGGCGAGATGTACGAGGCCGTGCCCAGCACCGAGCCCGCCACCGTCAGGTGGCCGACCAGCGCAGATCGGGCAATACCGAAGTCGGTGAGCACGAGCGTGCCGTTCGGCCGTACCAGAAGGTTGCCGGGTTTGACGTCGCGGTGCACGATGCCGTTCGCGTGCGCGGCCTGCAGCGCGTCCGCGGCCTGCGCGACCAGCGCCATGGTACGGGCCGGCGTGAGCCGGCCGACCCGGCTCAGCGTGCGTGACAGGGCGTCGCCCTCGACATACTCCATCACCAGGAACGCGAGTTGCTGATCGCTGCCATAGTCGTAGACGTCGACGACGCCGGGGTGGTTGATGGTGGCCATCGTGCGCGCCTCGCCGCGGAACCGCTCGGCAAAGCCGGGCTCATCCAGCAGCGCCGGGAGCAGGATCTTCACGGCGACGGTACGACCCAGCACCTCGTCCGTGCCGCGCCACACGTCACCCATGCCGCCGCCGGCGATGCGCTCGTCGAGGCGGTACCGGCCACCAAGGGTCACCCCAGGGCTGATCATCTCAGTCCCCTCCCCGACGGGCCGCGGCCTTCATGATGAGCCCGGCGATCCGGGCCGCCTCGGCGCTGGCGTGGCCGCCGGGCACGTTCTCCAGCATGACGCACACCGCCGAGATGGGTTGGCCGTTGCCGTCGAACGCGAAGCCGATGAACCAGCCGTGCGGGTTGGCGCCTTCGGCGTTCTGCGCCGTGCCAGTTTTGCCGCCGACCTGGAAGCCGCTGATCCTGGCGCGCTTGCCGGTGCCGTTCTCGACGACGCTGATCATCATGTCCTTCATCGCGCTGGCGACGGAGGAGTCGATCGGCGTACGCAGCACCTTGGGGTTCGCGGCGTAGATCTGGCTCCGGTCGGAGGCGAGCAGCTTCTGCACCAGGTACGGCCGCATCTGGCTGCCGCCGTTCGCGACCGTGGCGGCGATCAGCGCGCCCTGCAGCGTCGTCATGCGCACGTCGCGCTGACCGATCGACGACTGGGCCAGGGCGCCCTGGTCGGTGCTGCCATCCGGGTTGGCGATGGCGCCGGTGTGGCTGGCCGCCACCGGCAGGCCGCTGCCGTCGAGGTTACCGACGGTCAGATCGTCCTGCTCGAACCCGAACTCCTGCGCTGTCTTCTTCACCTTATCGGCGCCCAGAGCCACGCCGAGCTGGGCGAACCCGGTGTTGCAGCTCTCCGTCAATGCCTCTTTGAGGCTGATCTGCGCCCCTGGGCACACCTCGTCCTCGGCGTTGCGGATGACCGCTCCGGCGTGCTGGTAGACGGAGCCCGCCCGGATCTCGGTGTCCTCGGAGTAGCCGTTCTGCAGCGCGG
>JBKOWB010000335.1:0-4471 GCA_046724195.1 Actinomycetota bacterium | reverse complement strand
CCTTCAGCGTGGTGCCGATCGGGAAGGTGCCGCTGGACGCCCCGGGCGCACCGCCCTCACCGGAGAGGGTGACGGTCGAGCCTTTGCAGACGACGCCGGCTCCCGCGGCGTTGCCAGCCGGCGGAGCCGCCGGCTGGTTGGCCGCCGGAGGTGCCGCGGGCTTGGCCGGTTGGGCCGGTTGGGCGGGCGCCGCGGCCGGTGGCTGGGCCTGCACGTTTCCGGTACACCCGGCGGCGGCGCGGCGTTGGTTGATGAGGTCGACCACGGCCTGCCGGTTCGCGATGCGCGCATTCGACAGCGCGTCCGGGTTCGCCCGCTGGCCGGCGATGAAGTTGAGGTTGTTCTGCAGGGCCTGGTCGAGGCCCGCGCAGTTCTCGCCCGCGCTGCTGATCCCTGTGCTGATCGCGAACGCTCCTCCCGCCAGCGCGGTCGCCGCCAAGCCGATGATCAGCTTCCGTGTCCGGCCGGTCGTCCTGCGTCGATACATGCACCGCTCCTTCGCTTCGTCGGCTGCCGGAGTTGCAGCATCGTTATCTACGGGGCATCGACGGTGAGCGGTTCAGTTCGGGCTCTTAAATGTTAGAGACGAAGCGACTCCGGAGCGTGAAGGCGGAGCATGGTGGCGCCCACGTCGCGCGGGATCCGCCCGCTGGTCAGCAGGGACCCCACCACCATGACCGTGAAGGCAAGTGGCACCGTCCACGCGGCCGGCTCGCCGATGAACTGTGCCGGCCACCCGGACAGCGGCAGTCCCAACACCGTGACCAGCACGGCCGCCATCGCCGCGCCACCACCGGCCAGGATTCCGGCGGCCGCGCCGGCGTCGGTCAGCCCGCGCCACCAGATGCCCAGCACCAGCAGCGGGCAGAAGCTCGACGCCGCCACCGCGAACGCCAGACCCACGACGCGCGAGACGTCCATGTTCGACACGTACAGTGACAGTGCGATCGGGACGACCGCCGAGAGCGCCGTGGCCAGCCGGAAGTCGCGGACCCTGCCGGTGCGGTCGGCATGCAGCACGTCGGTGAAGACCACGCCGGCCACACTGGTCAGCAGCCCGGACGACGTGGACATGAACGCCGCCAGCGCGCCGGCCGTAACGAGCGCGCCGAGCAGTTGGCCGAGTGTTCCACCGCCGAGCGCGGCCTCGGGCAGGAGCAGCACCACGGCATCAGTGCGGCCGGTCATCAGTAGCTGCGGCGTGTAGATCCGGCCGAGGGCGCCGTACATCGTCGGTAATAGGTAAAACATCCCGACCAGGGCGAGCACCACGAGCGTGGTACGGCGGGCCGCCGCCCCGTCCGGATTGGTGTAGAAGCGGACCAGCACGTGCGGCAGGCCCATCGTGCCCAGGAACGTGGCCAAGATCAGCGAGTACGTGGCGAACAGGCTCCGCTCGCCGCCGGGATACAACCAGCTCGCGCCGAAGCGGGCGTCGACCGTGCTGACCGCGGGGACGGGATCGCCAGCGGCGAAGGTCAGCTCCTGTCCCTTTCGTACCGTAGTCTCGTGGTTGTCGACCTTGAGGGTCGCATCCTGCTGGACCACGACGGTGGTCGCGGCCGGGAACGTGGTCCCGGCCAGCGGTGTCACCGGCGGCCGCCCGTCCGACTGCCACTGCAGCACCAGGAAGATCACCGGTACGGCGAGCGCGGTCAGCTTGAGCCAATACTGGAACGCCTGCACGAACGTGATCGCGCGCATGCCGCCGAACGCGACGTTCGCGGTGACGACGATGCCGACGAGCAGCGCTCCCCATTGGTAGGAGCCGCCGGTGACCGTGGTGAACGTCAGTCCCGCCCCCTGCAGCTGCGGCACGAGGTAGAGGCAGCCGATGAAGATCACGAAGACGGTGGCGAGCCGGCGCAGCCGCAGCGATTGCAGCCGGAGCTCGCAGAAGTCGGGCAGCGTGAACGCCCCCGACCGGCGCAGCGGCGCGGCCACGAAGAGCAGCAACGCGAGGTAGCCGGCCGCGAAGCCAACCGGGTACCAGAGCACGTCGACGCCAGAGCGCAGGATCAGGCCGGCGACGCCGAGGAAGGACGCGGCGGAGAGATATTCGCCGCTGATCGCGGCCGCGTTCCAGGACGGGCTGACCGTGCGGGATGCGACCAGAAAGTCGGAGGTGGTCCGGGCGAAACGCAGCCCGTAAGCCCCGATCCCGATCGTGACCAGCAGGACCACGACGAGCGCGGGGACGACGTAGGGGTTCATCGCTCGGGCCGTCTGATCACGGCCGTGAAGTCGGACTCGTTGCGTTCCGCCCACCGGACGTAGGCCCAGCCCACGCTGATCAGGAACGGGAACGAAAGCACGCCGAGCAGCAGCCAGGGCAGGTTGATGCCGAAGACCTTGACCTCGGCGACCGCCGGCGCGACCGCGAACAGCAGCGGCAGCGAGCCGAGCCCGGCCACCACGACCAGCGAAAGCCGCACGGCGAGCGCGAGCTGGGCGCGGACGAGACCCTTGACCAGGGCCTCGCCCACGGGCGTTTGCTCCGCCAGGTCGGCGCGGGCCGGGTCCGCGGCGGGCCGCCGGGCCGCGACCTCGCCCAATACCACACGGGTACGCGCCGGCCTCACGTCCCCGGCCGCGTCGCTACCCATGCCCGGCAGTCTGACCGCCGTGCCCCGCTTGTCAAGGACTCAGCAGTCGCGCGGCTGCCGCTGGGGTTGGGCGGCGAGGATCTCGCGCGCGTGCTCGCGCCCGTAGTTCCAGCCCCGCCAGTCGTCCGGGTTCCGATCGAGGACCCCGGCGATCGGTCCGAGGGCGCAGTCGCGCTGGTCCCCGGTTAGGCGCTCGAGCGCGGGCACGGCGTCCGCGGAAAGGCCGGACAGGTAGGCGGTGTCGATCCGGCCGATCTTCTCGTACCGGGTGATGTTGCGGTCGGCGATCAGACCGTCCGGGTTCGCCGCGGCCAGGCCGAGCAGCGCGAGCACGCCGGCGACCACGACGGCCCGAGGCAGCCAGCTCGCCCGCAACCGGATCCCGGCGACCAGGACCATCACGAACACCACGCCGAGCCAGAACTCGCAGAGCGCGACCAGCACGCGCAGCCGGGTGAGGCCGTAGGTATCGGCGTACAGGTCCATGCGATGCAGCGCCGATGCGACGATCACCAGCGTGAGCACGGCAAGCGCGCCGAGCAGGGCCCGGATCAGGATGCGGTCGGTACGGGTGCCGCGCGGTGCCCACCGAGCCGCGCCGGCGAGGACCCCGAGCGTCAGGGCCGTGACGGCGAGGAGCTGCCAGAACCCGCTACGGGCGTAGTCGGCGTACGTGAGGCCCTCCGTCTCCAGCACGTGCCGCGAGCCGCCGAACAGGACGGTGAGCTGCACCCCGACGAACAGCGCGAACAGCAGCACCAGCAGGCTCAGCGGGATCGCCCATTCGAGCCGGGTGACGCGACGCCGGCCGGGACCGTCCAGGCCGGTCAGGTCCGGTGGCGCCGCGCGCAGGTAGGCCGCCCCGCCAAGCGCGGCCGATGCGAGCGCGAACACGAAGCCCCAGCGCGCCAGCGTCACCCCGTCGACGTCGGGCAATGCATGGCGTACGACGCCGGCGAACGCCGCGTCGGCCGAAGCGAACAACGAGCCGAACACGGTCAGCAACGCGACGGAGACCGCGGCCGTGGCCGCGACGCGGGCGCCGGACCCATGCCCCGACCCGGGCCGGTGAATTCCGGCTAGCCCGCGCATCACCCAGGGCACCGCCCGGAACGCCGCGATCGGCGTGATGGCCACGGCCACGGTCATCGCCCGCAACGAGCGGCCACCGGCCACGGCGAGCGCTCCGGTGAGCATCGCGGTAGCCAGGCAGAGCAGGAAGAGCCAGCCGGCGGCCCGGATCGTGCCGGCGCCGAGGAGCGCCACGGTGATCGCCGACCAGCCGAACCGTGCCGGGGACAGCGTCGGGCCGCTCCGCCAGACAAGCGGTGGCGGCACGTTGGCCGGTGGCCGGTAGGGGATCGCGCGCGCGACGACCAGAGCGGCCGTACCCGCGACAACCGCGACCAGCCAACCGACGCCGGGCCGGTCGAGTGGGATGCTGAGCGCGGCGATCACGGCGGCCACCAGCACCGCCACGACCGTCGGCGCCGAGGCGGGTCGCGATGGTCCGGGCCACCACCGTCCCCACACCGATGGCTGCGGCCAGGGTCCGTACAACATGGGGACACTGCCCGGCGCCGGCGCCGGCGTTGCGGCCACGGCTTGGCCGCCCGGCGTCTGGTGGGCTGGCGCTGTGGCCACTGTTTGGCCAACCGGCGTCTGGTGGGCCGGCGTTGCCGTCGCGGCGTCGCCGCGCGGCGTGCTGTGCGCCGGCGTTGTGGCCACGGCTTGGCCGCCCGGCGTGCTGTGCGCCGGCGTTGCGGCCACGGCCGCAGCTTCGCCGCCCGGCGTCTGGTGGGCCGGCGGCTTCGCGGGCGGCTGAGCGGGCTCTGACGGCATGGTGACCTCCGGTGATCGGGGGT
>JBKOWB010000361.1:0-6971 GCA_046724195.1 Actinomycetota bacterium | reverse complement strand
CGTCGTACGAGGCGAGGTGGTTGTTCATGCGCCGCTGGCGGCGCTCGTGCCGGCGCAGCAGGTATGCCCGGACCAGCTCGTCCTTGCTGCCGAAGGCGCTGTAGAGCGACGCCTTGGCCACCCCGGCCCGCTCGATGACGCGGTCGATGCCGACGGTGTGGATCCCCTCCGCGTAGAAGAGCTCGTCGGCGGCCGCGAGCAGCCGTTCCCGGGCGGACGTGCGGGTTTCGGTCATGGGGTTGACGGTATCAGACAGGTCTGTCTGCTATCGTCAACTCCATGTCCGCCGCATCACTCCGGAGCTCGACGCGCAAGCCGTCCGCGCGCGACCGGCTGCTGTCCGCCGCCGACGAGCTCTTCTACGCCGAGGGCGTGCACACCGTCGGCATCGACCGCATCATCGAACGGGCCGGGGTGGCCAAGGCCTCCCTGTATAGCGCCTTCGGCAGCAAGGACGAGCTGGTCCGGGCTTATCTGCAGGGCCGGCACGAGGCACGCCAGGCCCGCATCCTCAGCGGCCTCGAACGCTTCGAGACTCCGCGCGACCGGTTGCTAGGCGTTTTCGACGTGCTCGCCGAGGCGACCGCGACGCCGGGCTTTCGTGGCTGCGCGTTCTACAACGCCAGTGCCGAGTCACCCGCCGGCAGTGTCGTCGAGCAGGTCTGCGACAACAATCGCGCGTGGCTCCGCGGCCTGTTGGTAGAGCTGGCCCGCGACGCCGGCGCGAAGGACCCCGAGGCACTGGCCGCCCAGCTCGTCATCCTGTACGACGGCACGTTGGTCGGCGCACGCATGGATCGCAGCCCGGGCGCCGCCGCGACCGCCCGTGCGACGGCCGCCGCGCTGCTGGACGCCGCCACCGCATAACGACGCTCTACACACTCTTGACCTTGTCCGCAGCGGGATCGAGCGGCTCCGGGATCCGGGCGGCGGGCGCGAACGGCTGCGATTCGACCAGCTCCGGCTCCAGCTCGGCGTCGTGGGCGACCAGGTCGCCGACCCCGCCACCGGGTGGCTGGGTCGCGACCCGCTTGCGGGGCAGCAGCGACGCCAGCGCGCCGATCACCGACATGCCGATGGCCAGCCAGAACACGATCACGAGGCCGTCGTGGAACGGGCCGGCGATCAGCCGCGGGAAGAACTCGAGGCCGGTCAGGTTGGCCGCGTTCGCCGGCGGCAGCGCGCCCAGCACCCGCGGACCCAGCAGCTCGGCGATCGGGTTATAGCCGAGGAACGCCGCGAACAGCGTGCCCACCGGCGGCAACTGGGCGATCTGGTTCGCGGTCGCGGCCGGCACGCCCTGCCCGGTCAGGCCCGAGCTCAGCGTCGACGGCAGCGAGCTGGCCAGGCCGGCGATCATGAGCGAGAAGAAGACGCCGATGGATAGCACCTGGCCGGCGTTCTGGAACGTGGCCCGCATGCCGGAGGCGGCGCCGCGCAGGTTGGCCGGGACGCTCGACATGACCAGCGACGTGTTCGGCGCCGCGAACAGGCCGCCACCCAGGCCGTTGATGAAGATCAGGGCACCGAACAGCAGGTAGTCGAAGTCGCCCGGGATCAGCAGCAGGCCGACGAACGAGGCCGCCATGACCAGCAGGCCGACCGCGGCGAACAGCCGGGGCCCGAACCGGTCGGAGAGGAACCCGGACACCGGACCGGCGATCAGGAATCCGATCGTCATGGGCAGCAGATAGATGCCGGCCCACAGCGGCGTCTGCGCGTAGTTGTAACCATGTAGCGGTAGCCAGATGCCCTGCAGCCAGATGATCAGCATGAACTGCAGCCCGCCGCGGGCCACCGAGGCCAGCAGGTTGGCCGCGTTGCCGCTGGTGAACGCGACGTTCTTGAAGAGCCCGAGCGGGAACATGGGCTCGGCCACGCGTGCCTCGATGATGCCGAACGCCACCAGGATCAGGCCGCCGCCGATCAGGCCGGCCAGCACCCAAGGGTTGGTCCAGCCCATGGTGTGGCCGCCGTAGGGCTGGATGCCGTAGGTGATCGCAGCGAGCACCGCGGTCAGGCCGACCGCGAACGTCCCGTTGCCCCACCAGTCGATCTTCGCGTGACGGCGGGCGCCGGTGTCGTGCAACGACCAGTACGCCCAGATGGTGCCGAAGACGCCGACCGGGATGTTGACCCAGAACACCGAGCGCCAGTCCCACTCGGCGAGTACGCCACCGGCGACCAGGCCGATGAACGAGCCGGCCAGGGCCGAGACGATGTTCACGCCCAACGCCATGCCGCGCTGCCTGGCCGGGAACGCGTCGGTGATGATCGCGGCCGAGTTGGCCATGAGCATCGCGCCACCGACGGCCTGCAGCACCCGCCAGCCGATCAGCCAGAGGGCTCCCCCGCCCCCGGTGAGCGGGTCGAGCGACAGGACGATCGAGGTGAGCGCGAAGATCGCGAAGCCGGCGTTGTAGATCCTGACACGGCCGTACATGTCCCCGAGGCGGCCGAGCGTCACCACCAGCACGGCGGTCACGAGCATGTAGCCCATGAGCATCCAGAGCAGGTAGCTCACGTTGCCCGGCTGGAGCGGGTTGAGCTTGATGCCCTTGAAGATCGACGGGAGCGAGATCAGCACGATGGATGCGTTGATCGTCGCGATCAGCGTGCCGAGCGTGGTGTTAGACAGCGCGACCCACTTGTAGCGCGGATGATCCACGGAAAGCACGAGTAACCCTTTCAGGCGCTAAGCGACGCGGCGGGGACGGCCAGGCCGTCCGGCGCGCGCCGGCGTACCAGATGTTGCTAGGCGATCAGCTCGCTGAGCCGCTCGATGGCAGGCAGCGCGGCGAGGATCGCCGCACGGTCCTCGGCCGGCAGCGCCCGCAGGTGCTCCGAGAGCACCTCGGCGTTGCGCGCGCGGCGGCGCTCCACCGCGGCCCGGCCGGCGTCCGTGATGCTGACGATCACCACCCGACCGTCGGCCGGATCGCTGCCACGCTCCGCGAGACCGTCCTTCTCCAGACGCGTGACCAGCTGTGTCATGGCGGGCTGGGTCACTCCCTCGGGCGCGCACAGATCGCAGAGCCGCTGCGGGCCGGAACGCTCCAGCCGTCGCAGGACGGAGGCGGCGGTCAGGCTCAGCCCGTCGCGCGGCGTGAGGCGGCGCAGCCCCTCGTACAGCCGCGCGAACCCGGACGCGATGGCCTGGTCGTCGGGGTGAACCTCGGTCGCTTCCTGCACTGGGAGACTATATCACTGGCTTATACAAGCACCTTATGCAACTTCGGCTCACCGTGCACGAACATCGGCCGGCATCCGCGTTCTGCGGACGCCGGCCGATGCCATCGGGAGACTAGGGCTCGATGAGGATCTTCCGCCCGATGCCGGCACGGAACTGACCGAGCGCCTCGGCGTACGAGTCCAGCGGGTAGCGGTTGCTCACAAAGATCTCCGGATCCAGGACGCCGGCCGCGAGCAGTGACCCGGCCCGATCGAAGCTATGCAAGACCGCCATCGAGCCGGTGATCGTGATCTCCCGCCGGTAGATCTCGTACGGCTCGATCGCCACCCTCGCGTCGTAGCTCGACACGCCGAACTGAAGGAACGTGCCGCCCCGGCCGACCCTCTGGAGGCCGTCGCGGATCGCCGGCTCCGCGCCCGTACAGTCGATGACGACGTCCCAGCCGCGCGGCGCGTCAAGTTCGTCCGCGTTAGCGACGGCTGCGGAGCAGCCGAGCTGTTTCGCCGTCTCCAGCCGCTCGGGATTCAAGTCCACCATGGACACACTCGCCGCGCCGGCCCGCTTGGCCAGCTCCAGCATCATCAGCCCCATCGTGCCGGAACCGTAGATGAGGTAATTGTCGGCCAGCGTGCGCGGCAACACGTCGAATCCGCGGACCGCGCAGGAAAGCGGCTCGATCAGCGCGGCATCCCGGGCGGTCAGGTGAGTGGGCAGCCGGAACAGGTTCGCCATGGGGGCGGCCACGAACTCGGCCGCCCCACCGCTCACCGTGACGCCGATCGCGCCCCAGTTCTCGCATTGGTTACCACGGGCCCGCTTGCAGTAGTAGCAGTAGCCGCAGTACAGCGACGGATCGACGGCCACCCGGTCGCCGGCGGAGTAGCCGGCGACCGCCGAGCCGACCGCGACGATCTCGCCGGCGAACTCGTGCCCGGGCACGATCGGGAACGCCGGCGCGAACTCACCGTCCATGATGTGCAGGTCAGTGCCGCAGATCCCGACCGCGGCCGGCCTGACCACGACGTCGGTAGGCCCGGGAGCGGGGTCCGGGACGTCCCGGATCTCGATCGTGCCGGGCGTGACGACGACGGCTGCCTTCACTTGACGGCACCCATCGACAGGCCGCGTACCAGCTTGTTCTGGGCGAACCAGCCGGCGATGAGCACCGGCAACGAGACGATGGTCGCGGCCGCGCAGAGCTTGCCGAGGAACAGACCCTCGGACGAGATGAACCCGACCAGGAAGATCGGGGACGTGCTCGAGTTCGTGGCGGTGAGGTTGACCGCGAAGAAGAACTCGTTCCAGGCGAAGATGAAGCAGATCAGGGCGGTGGCGGCCAGGCCGGGTGAGACCATCGGTATGATGATCTTCCGGATCGAGGTGATCAGGCCGGCGCCGTCGACCTCGCCGGCCTCGAGTACCTCGCGGGGTACTTCCAGCAGGAACGAACGCATCATCCAGACCGCGATCGGCAGGTTCATCGACGTGTAGAGGATGACCAGGGTCCAGATGTTGTCCAGCATGCCGAGCTGCTTGACCAGCAGGTAGATCGGTAGCAGGGCGGCCACCATGGGCAACATCTTGGTGGAGATGAAGAAGAACAGTACGTCGGTCCACTTTGCGACCGGGCGCAACGACAGCGCGTACGCGGCCGGCGTGGCCAGCAGGACCACGAGCACGGTGGAGAACACGCTGGCCATCACCGAGTTCAGCAGGAACGGGGTGATGTTGCGATCGAACACCGCGCTGTACTGCTCCATGGTCGGGCTGAAGAACCAGGTGGGCGGATTGCTGGCGGCGTCCTGCTCCTGCTTGAAGCTGGTCAGCACCATCCAGATGACCGGGAAGACGAACACAATCCCGGCAACCCAGGCGACGATGCCCCAGACTGAGTTGATCATCCGTCGTTTCGCGGCCGACTGGGGCTTGCCGGGCGGGACGACAGCGACGGGCGTACCGGTGGCGGTCGCGGTGGTCATCGGGTCTCCTCCATCCGGAACAGGCTCGAGATGACGCGCAGCGCGAAGGTCGCCACGATGATCGTCAGGATCACCACGATGACGCCGGCCGCAGCCGCCTCGCCGTACTCGAACTTACGGAACGTGGTCAGGTAGATCTCGTACGGCAGGTTGGTGGTGGCCGTACCGGGACCGCCCTGCGTGATGCTGAACACCGCGTCGAACGTGTTCACCAGGTAGATCGAGCCCAGCAGCCCACCCAGTTCCAGGTACTGCCGCAGGTGCGGGAGGGTCATCTTGCGGAAGATCTGCCAGGCGTTGGCACCGTCGACCCGGGCGGCCTCAAGCACCTCCTCGGACTGCGACTGCAGCCCGGCCAGCAGGATCAGCATCATGAACGGCGTCCACTGCCACACCAGCACGGCGATGATCGTGGCCTTCGGGTACTGGGAGACCCAGTCGGTCTGGCCGCCGAATATGCCGTTGATGAGACCGTACGCCGGGTTGAGGATGGCGTGCTTCCAGAGCAACGCGGCCGCGATCGGCATCACCAGGAACGGCGTGATGAGAAGGGTACGGACGACGGATCGGCCGACGAACTTGCGGTCCAGCAGGATCGCCAGTATCAGGCCCAGGATCATCGAGAAGATGACGGCACCGGCCGTCAGGATCACCGTGTTGAGCAGGGCGGCGCGCAGCCGTGCGTCGGTCAGCACCGTCGCGTAGTTGCTGAGGCCGGTGAAGTGCCGCTGACCCGGCCGCAGTGCGTTCCAGCTGAGCGTGGACAGGACGAGGGTGACCACGAAGGGCACCTGGGTGATGACGATGGCGAAGATGAGCGCGGGTAGGAGCGGAGCCCGGCGTACCCATCGTTCCTTGGCAGTGCTCTTGCGAGGCGCGGGTGTGGGGGGCGGAGGGGCGCCGTACTTTTCGTCCGCCCTCGGAATGACGTCGGTCATCTCTTCGAGCCTTCCGGTTGGTGCGGGCGCGCCACCCGGCTGGTGACGCGCCCGCGGGGGCACTACTTGTAGTTCTTAGCCACGCTTTCGGCGAGCTTCTGACCGCTGTCCAGCGCCTGGTCGACCGTCTTGCTGCCGGTGAGCGCCGCGCTGATCTCCTGCGACACCTTCGTGCCGAGGTCCTGGAACTCGGGGATGCCGACGTACTGGACGCCGAGCGCAGGCCGCGGCTGCAGGCCCGGGTTCGTCGGGTCCGCGTGCTCGATCGAGCCGAGCGTGACATCGGCGAACGCCTTGGCCGAGTCCTTGTACTGCGGAATCGCGTACGTCGACGTGCGCTTGCCGGACGGCACGCGCGACCAGCCGAGCTTCTCCCCGACCAGCTTCTCGTAGTCCTTGCTGGTGGCCCACGAGATGAACTTCCAAGCGTTGTCGGCCTTCTTGGTGGTCTTCGGCATCGCCCACGCCCAGGCCCACAGCCAACCGGAGTACTGGGTCTTGTTGACCGGCGCGTAGACGTATCCGACCTTGCCGGCGACCTTGCTGGCGGCCGGATCCTCGAGCGTTCCCGCGGCCGACGTGGCGTCGTACCACATGGCGGCCTTGCCCTGGCCGAACGAGTTCAGGCACTCGGTGAAGCCGGCCTGCGGCGCGCCCGCCTCGCCGTGCTGCCGGATCAGGTTGACGTAGAAGTTCGCCGCGGCCTTGAACTCGGGCGCGTTGACCTTCGGCGTCCAGTCCTTCTCGAACCACGTGCCGCCGTACGTGTTGACCACGGTGGTGAGCGGGGCCATGACCTCGCCCCAGCCCGGCAGGCCGCGCAGGCAGATGCCGGCGACGCCCTTCGACTTGTTGTCCAGC
>JBKOWB010000396.1:0-3730 GCA_046724195.1 Actinomycetota bacterium | reverse complement strand
CCAGCGGGGAACCAGTATCTGGCGCGGCAAGGACCTCGGTACGCCGAACCAGAAGATCGAACTACTCTATGGTGAATCCAACCTCTCGGTCTTCGATCCCTCGACCAACAAGTGGTCGTCGGCGCCGACCGGCTGGACCCCGCTATACGGGCACTCCGGCCTCAACAACAGGTTCAACAACTACACCTGGCGGATGGCTGTCGCGGGGGACCGGCTCTATGTGGCCACTATGGACTGGAGTTACCTGGTTCACGACCTCACCACGCCACCGCCACCGACCGATCCGGCCGGCTGGGGCGGGGACCTGTGGGTGTTCCCCTCCACGACGCAGCCGGCGGAGCCGATCAGCACCACGGGTGTCGGCAACTATCTGAACTACGGCATTCGCAACATGAACGTTGACGGCAATGACCTCTATCTGGGCATGGCCAACCCGATGAACCTGCGTACCGACCCCACCGACGGGTTCCCCGAAGGCGGTTGGGAACTGATCAAACTCACCCGGAACCCGGGATGACACACCGGTAAACCCATGAACGTGAGCGGGCGGCGACTTCCCACGACGCCACCCGCTCACCCAACACAGCCGGCGCTGCCGCACATCGCGGTGGCGCTGGCTTGCACTCGACCGAAAGGAAACGTTCGTGAAAATAGCGTTCACCCCCGGGCTACGGCGGGTGGCGGCGGCGACGGCGGTGCTGCTCGCCTGCGGTGGTCTGGCCGTCCAGACCTCCTCCGCCGCGGCCAGCACGGCGCCGCGCACGGCCGCGAAGGCGGTAGCGAAAACGGTCGCCAAGAAGGCGCCGGCGGCGGTCCCTGAGAAATACAAGTACAAGTTCACCCGGCTCGCCAAGGCCAAGCCCGACGAATGCTTCAACGGCATCGGCCAGCCCTACCCCGTCGGACCACCGTGCACCACCGGCAAACCCAAGGTCAACCAGGCGTACGTCTGGGGCCTGACCCAAGTCGGCACCATGATCTGGTTCGGCACCGGGGCCAACGTGCACTGCCTGGTCAGCGGCGCCACGCTGCAATACGTCAACCCCTCGAAGAACGACAACTGGGTGTGTGAGTTCGCGAGCAGCCAGACCATCAAGGCGGACGCCACGATCCCGCCGTACCTCGGTGACATGCGTCCGCCGGAGGTATGGACCTATGACACCGTCACCAAGACGTCGGTCAACATGTCGGCCCAGATCCGGGCCAAGTCTCCCGACGACGCCGCTCGGCTCGACCACACCGTCGGGCTGCGCGCCGCCGGCTCCTTCGGCAACGTCGTCCTGTTCGGGGGGCCGGCGATTGGCAACACCCTGAACATGTTCGCCTTCGACGCCACCACGAAGCAGTTCCTCGGCTCGAAGAACTTCACGGAGTACGGCAACATCCGGACGTTCCTGGTGGCAGACAACGCGCTGTACCTCGGGATCGGCATCGGCCGCAACGGCACCGCCGGCGGCGGCGTGCTGCGCTGGACCGGTAGCGTCGCCAGCCCGTTCGACTTCGTCAACATCGCGGCGCTGCCGGTGCAGGCAGCCGACCTCACCGTCAGCGACGGCCGTATCGTCGCGACCAGCTGGCCGCTGGCCCAGGCCACCAACTCGCTCGGCCTGGCCGGTCTCTGGATGAGCCCGAAGCTCGCCGACGGCGCGCCCGGCCTCAACCCCGAGGACGCCAACGGCTGGAAGCAGGTCTGGAACGTCGGCCAGTACGAACCCGACAGCGTGATCGCCGGCACCTACGGTGGCGGTGGCATCGCAGCGGCCGACGGCTATGTCTACTGGGGAACGATGCACGTTCCGATGAAGGCGGCACAGGTCATGGCCACCAAGTACCCGCCGGCCGACGACAAGGCCCGCCAGGCCCAGCTGCTCAACTCGAATCGGGCCGTCAGCATCTGGCGCGCCAAGGACCTCGGCCTGCCCACGCAGAAGATCGAAATGCTCTACGGCGAGACCTCGCTGCCCGCGTACGACCCGGCCACCTCGACCTGGTCCAAGAAGTCGACCAACTACACGCCCGTCTACGGCAAGTCCGGCTTCGGCAACGTGTTCAACAATTACACCTGGCGGATGGCGGTCGTCGACGGCAAGGTCTTCGTCGGCACGATGGACTGGAGTTACCTGGTCAAGGACCTGATGGCCATGGGCAATCCGGCGCCGGCCAACAGCAAGTCCGCCAAACTCGGAACAGCCGGGTCCAGCCTGGCGAAGCAGGCGAAACAGGCGAAGCAGGTCGACGGCTTCGGCGGCGACCTGTGGGTCTTCCCGTCCAGCGGCAAGCCGGCCCAGCCGGTCAACACCAGGGGCCTGGGCAACTATCTGAACTACGGCGTTCGCAACATGATCGTCAACGGCAAGGGCGGCCTCTACCTGGGCATGGCCAACCCGATGAACCTGCGCACCGACCCGACGGACAACCGCCCCGAGGGCGGCTGGGAACTCCTCGAGATGACCAAGACTGGCAGGTAACCCGTTCTACCCGAGGGCTGGGCGGGGAATCCTCGCCCAGCCCTTTCGATTCCCTTACCCGGCCCGAACATCCACGGGAGACAGTGTCGTAGTGAGAGCCCGAGTGCTACTTCTGGTGGCCCTGCTGCTCCTGGCCGGCTGCACCGGCCATCGCCTTGACCGCAACACCCAGCCGCCCCCGACCGGTGGCACCGCCTCCGCTGGCCAGCAAGTCGCCGTGGGCAAATCCACCGGCACGATGACCGTGGGTGGTGAGGAGCGCACGTACCGGCTCTACCGCCCGCCCGGCCTGTCGTCGTCGGCCCCCCTGGTGATCGTCCTGCACGGCGCCGCCGGCACCGGCCAACAGGCGGAGGACTCGTACGGCTGGGACGCAGAGGCCGACGGCGGCAAGTTCCTGGTCGCCTACCCGGACGGCATCCGCCGCACCTGGAACGTCGACCCGGACTGCTGCGGCGTCGCCGCCCGCGACGACGTCGACGACGTGAGCTTCATCACCAAGCTCGCCGGCTCGTTCGGCGCGCTCGTGGACACCCGCCGCGTGTACGCCACCGGCATCTCCAACGGGGCCATGCTCGCGTACCGTCTGGCCTGCGACACCGATGTCTTCGCGGCGATCGGCCCGGTCTCCGGCACGAAGATCAACCAATGCGCCCAGCCGAAGCCGATCTCGATCATCCACATCCACGGCATGGCCGACCGCACCATTCCGTACGACGGCGGGCCCGGCAAACGCGACAACGCCGGCGCCGGAAGCCGCCTGCCCGCGAAGATCGACGGGCCGGCCATCCCGTCGCTCATCGACCGGTGGCGCAAGACGGACAGGTGCGGGCCCGCGACGTCGACCAAGTCCGGATCCGTCACGGTCTCGATCGCGACCTGCGCGGGCGGGCGGGCCGTCGAGCTCGTCACCATCGCGGGGGCAGGGCACCAATGGCCGGGCTCTCGGCCGGCACCGGTCGCCCAAAGGCTGCTGGGGCTGGACGCGCCGTCGACGACACTGCAGGCCACCCCGACGATCTGGACGTTCTTCTCCGCCCATCCGCGCGGCTGATCCGGCTCGACTCTGCTTGGCTGGCGACAAGGGCCGACTTTCTGTCGTACCCGCGTCGTAATGTCCTTACATGACCACCACTGAAGATCCTCGCCGCGCCGAGGCCCGCCGTCTTCGTGTCGATCCCGGACTCTCGCTGTCCGAGCTGATGAAGTTGTTCGGCGTCGGTAGCGCGACGCTCACCGACTGGCTACGCGGCGTCGCGCCA
>JBKOWB010000064.1:0-3156 GCA_046724195.1 Actinomycetota bacterium | reverse complement strand
ACCGTGAGGGCCGGGTCCCGCTGCACACCCTGCGCGCCAACATCGAGTACGGCTTCTTCGAGGCCCGTACCACGTTCGGTCGCATCGGCGTGTAGGTCTGGATCTACAAGGGCGACGCCGTGCCGGGTCGCGAGGCCGTCCCGGAAGCGCCCGCGCGTCCGCGCCGGGACCGCGCCGACCGTCCCGAGCGTCCGCGCCGCGGCCGTTCGGGTTCGTCCGGCACGACCGCCGGCGGGACCGAGGCCGGTCGGGCCGCCCAGGCGGCGCAGGCCGGGGCCGCCTCCGCGCCGCAGAACGACACCGCCGTTGCTCCGGCTCCGGCTGAGACGCAGCAGGAGGGCTGACACATGCTGATGCCGCGTAAGCCCCCGAAGGGCTTCCGCAAGCCGCACCACCCGGACCGCCACGGCGCGTCCAAGGGCGGCAACCGGGTGGTCTTCGGCGAGTTCGGTATCCAGGCCCTGGAGCCCGCGTACGTGACGAACCGGCAGATCGAGTCGGCGCGTATCGCGATGACCCGCCACATCAAGCGTGGCGGCAAGGTCTGGATCTCGATCTTCCCGGACCAGGCCCTGACCAAGAAGCCGGCCGAAACCCGTATGGGCTCCGGCAAGGGCTCCCCCGAGTGGTGGGTGGCGAACGTCAAGCCGGGACGCATCCTCTTCGAGATGTCGTTCCCCAACGAGACGGTCGCGCGCGAAGCGATGCGTCGCGCGATCCACAAGCTCCCGATGAAGTGCCGCATCGTGACACGCGAAGCAGGTGAAAGCTGATGGCAGCGGGCGTTAAGGCAGCCGAGCTGCGCGAGCTCTCCGAGGAGCAGCTGACCGTGCGGCTCCGGGAGGCCAAGGCGGAGCTGTTCAACCTCCGCGTGCAGGGCGCGACCGGCCAGCTCGACAACCACCGTCGGCTGCAGACGGTTCGGCGGGACATCGCCCGGATCTACACGATCATGCGTGAGCGCGAGCTGGGGCTCTCGGTCGCGCCGGATGAGGTGACAACATCATGAGTGACGACAACACGACCAAGACCCGCGCCCACCGCAAGGTGCGCGAGGGCCTCGTGGTCAGTGACAAGATGGACAAGACCGTCGTCGTCGAGGTCGAGGACCGCGTCAAGCACGCCCTCTACGGCAAGGTTCTCCGCCGGACCAGCAAGCTGAAGGCGCACGACGAGCAGAACGCGTGCGGCATCGGCGACCGGGTTCTGATGATGGAGACCCGTCCGCTGTCCGCCACCAAGCGGTGGCGGGTCGTGGAGATCCTCGAAAAGGCCAAGTGAGTGTGCCGGGCCGGCGACGGCCCGGCGTACCTTCGTTCCGCCAAGCTCTGGCCGCGGTAGATGGCCGGAGAACTGGCAGACATAGGAGACAGACGTGATCCAGCAGGAGTCGCGACTCCGCGTCGCCGACAACACGGGTGCCCGGGAGATCCTGTGCATCCGCGTGCTCGGCGGCTCCGGTCGCCGTTACGCGAGCATCGGCGACGTCATCGTGGCCACGGTCAAGGACGCCATCCCGGGCGCGGGTGTGAAGAAGGGCGACGTCGTCAAGGCGGTCATCGTCCGCACCGCCAAGGAGAAGCGCCGGCCGGACGGCTCGTACATCCGGTTCGACGAGAACGCCGCCGTGATCATCAAGGACGGCGGCGACCCCCGCGGTACCCGCATCTTCGGCCCGGTCGGCCGTGAGCTGCGCGACAAGCGGTTCATGAAGATCATCAGCCTGGCGCCGGAGGTGCTGTAGACCGTGAGCGAGCGCAGCGAGCGAACCATTCGGCTCAGTGATTGCCCGACCACGACGGACGGCGACCGACGGGAGGCGCTGGCATGAAGATTAAAAAGGGCGACACGGTCGTCGTCATCGCCGGCAAGGACAAGGGCGCCAAGGGCAAGGTCATCGTGGCCTACCCGCGGCTGGACAAGGTCCTCGTCGAGGGCGTCAACCGCATCAAGAAGCACACACGCATCCGCACCACCCAGCGTGGTTCGAAGACCGGCGGCATCGTCACCCAGGAAGCCCCGATCCACATCTCCAACGTGCAGATCGTGGACGACCAGGGCAAGCCGACCCGGATCGGTTTCCGGATCGACGAGAACGGCCAGAAGGTCCGCATCGCGCGTAGCACCGGTAAGGACCTGTGATGACTGCCGCTACCGAAACCAAGACCCTGCCCCGACTGAAGCAGAAGTACCGCACCGAGGTCGTCCCTGCGCTCAAGGAGCAGTACAAGTACGGCAACCCGATGCAGATCCCCGGTCTGGTGAAGGTCGTCGTGAACATGGGTGTGGGCGAGGCCGCCCGCGACGCCAAGCTGATCGACGGCGCCGTGCGGGACCTGACCACGATCACCGGCCAGAAGCCGATCGTGCGGCGGGCGACCAAGTCGATCGCGCAGTTCAAGCTGCGCGAGGGCATGCCGATCGGCGCGAAGGTCACGCTGCGCAATGATCGCATGTGGGAGTTCCTGGACCGGCTACTGTCCATCGCGCTGCCCCGTATCCGGGACTTCCGCGGCCTCGACGGGCGCAAGCTCGACGGGCACGGCAACTACACGTTCGGCCTGACCGAGCAGTCGGTGTTCCAGGAGATCGACCAGGACCGGATCGACCGGACCCGAGGCATGGACATCACGGTGGTCACCACCGCCAAGACCGACGACGAGGGCCGGGCGCTACTCAAGCTCCTGGGCTTCCCGTTCAAGGAGAACTGAGCATGGCGAAGAAGGCGCTGATCCTCAAGGCTGCCAGAAAGCCGAAGTTCGCTGTGCGTGCGTACACGCGCTGCCAGAAGTGCGGTCGCCCGCATTCGGTGTACCGCAAGTTCGGCCTCTGCCGGATCTGTATCCGGGACATGGCCCACCGCGGCGAGCTCCCTGGCGTGTCGAAGGCTTCCTGGTAACCCGTCTGAAGGCGGAATAACAGCAATACCGCTTCGCCGTAGGCCCGGCCCCCGGGAACCCCGGCGAGAAAGGTTGACGAATACCCATGACGATGACGGACCCGATCGCAGACATGTTGACGCGTCTGCGCAACGCCAACCAGGCGTACCACGACAAGGTGAGCATGCCCTTCTCGAAGATCAAGGCGAACATCGCCGAGGTCCTCAAGACCGAGGGCTACATCGCCTCCTGGTCGGCCGAGGAGCCCGAGGAGGGC
>JBKOWB010000067.1:0-5198 GCA_046724195.1 Actinomycetota bacterium | reverse complement strand
CGTAGGGCCGATGCCGCGCCCGGTCGTGCCGATCCGCCGGGCACCGAGGTAGCGCTCGCTCACCTTGTCGAGCGACCGGTTGTACGTCGCGATGACGTGGGCGTTCGCGCTCACCCGCAGGCGGGACGTGTCGATGCCGCGGGACTGCAGCGTGTCGATCTCCTGGAACAGCACGGACAGGTCCACCACCACGCCGTTGCCGATGACGGGGGTGACGCCGGGGGTGAGGATGCCGCTCGGGAGAAGGTGCAGCGCGTACTTCTCGCCGTCGATGACCACGGTGTGGCCGGCGTTGTTACCGCCGTTGAACTTGACAACGTAGTCGAGGCGGTCACCCAGCAGGTCGGTCGCCTTGCCCTTGCCCTCGTCGCCCCATTGGGCTCCGACCAACACGATCACTGGCACGTCGAGTACGCCTTCCGTCCGATCACGCAGTACACGTTACGCGACCCCCCCTCCCACCTCCTCCTTCCGTGTTGATCATGAAGTTGCTGTCAGAATCGGCGCGTTCTTCGACAGCAGGTTCATGATCAACAAGGGTTATCCACAGGGTGTCCCGGCGGTGGGTCGGATTGGCCATTGTGGACCGCTGTGCTGGAGATACTTGGGCGGGTTGCCGCGGGTCAGGATGGTCTTGTCACGCTTGAGCAGGCACGCTCTGCGGGGTTGACCCTCGACGAGGTGCACCGGCTGTGCCGGAACGGGCGGTGGCGGCGGCTTTCCCGGACCACGTACCTGATGACGCCCGATGCGCCGGAGGCCGTGCTTCGACGGGCGCGCATCCGATCCGCGGTGGCGTCGCTCGGTCCGGCGGCCGTTGCCGTGCTCAACACCGCGGCTGAGCTGCACTGCCTGGCCGGCCTGCGCCGCAGTGAACAGATCCACGTGTCGCTGCCGGGCTGCCGGGCACGACCTCGCCGGCTTGGCCAGCCCGAACTCGTCGTACATCAGCTCGTCGTGCCGCGAGCACAACAGGTGCGCGTGGATGGGATCACGGTCACGTCGCCGCTGCGTACCGTCGCGGACAACCTGCTGGTGGCTAACCGCTATGACGGCGTCAGCCTGCTGGACTCAGCGCTCAACCTCGGACTGCTCACCGATGATGAGCTTCCGGCCGTGCTGCCGCTCCTTCGCGGTCGCCGCGGGGCGGTCGCGGCGCGTACCCGGCTCGCGGAGGCGGACGGGCGGGCTCAGTCGCCGCTGGAGACGCGGGTGCGGCTCCGTTGCGTGGATGGCCGCGTCGCGCCCGAGCAGTTGCAACACCAGATCAGGGACGTCCACGGTCACCTGCTGGGCGTCGCGGACCTCGCGTGGCTCGGCGCGCGGCTGCTCGGCGAGGCGGATGGGCGTGGACCGCACGGTGGCCCCGAGGCGGTCTACGCCGATCGCAGGCGACAGAACGCGCTGACCAACGCCGGCTGGCGCATCCTCCGCTTCACCTGGACAGACACGTTGCGCCCGGACTACATCCCCTGGACGGTCCGGCAGGCCCTCCGCAGCGCTCCAAGTTGATCATGAAGTTACTGGCGCGATCGCTGCCCATCTGGCCAGTAACTTCATGATCAACTTTGCGGGTAGAGTCGGCTGCTGTGCGTGTTCTCCTTGTCGGCTCTGGGGGGCGGGAGCATGCCCTTGCCTTGGGGCTTGCCGCCGACCCGTCCGTTGACCTGCTCGTGGCCGCGCCCGGCAACCCGGGCATCGCCCAGGTCGCGGCGCTGCGCGACGTCGACCCCGTGGATCCGGCCGCGGTTGCCGCGCTGGCCGTCGAGATCGCGGCTGACCTGGTCGTCATCGGACCGGAGGCGCCGCTGGTCGCGGGCGTCGCCGACGCGGTGCGCGCGAAGGGCATCGCCGCATTCGGCCCGTCCGCCGCGGCCGCCCGGCTCGAGGGTTCGAAGGCGTTCGCCAAGGACGTGATGGCGGCCGCGGGTGTGCCGACCGCGCTCTCTTACGCGTGCGTCAGCGAGGCCGAGGTGCAGCGGGCGCTCGACGACTTCGGGCCGCCGTACGTTGTGAAGAACGACGGGCTGGCCGCGGGCAAGGGCGTCGTTGTCACCGGCGACCGCGATGCCGCGCTGGCGCACGCCGCCGACTGCGAGCGGGTCGTCATCGAGCAGTACCTGCCCGGCCCCGAGGTCTCGCTCTTCGTCGTCACGGACGGCACGGCGGCAGTTCCGCTGATGCCGGCGCAGGACTTCAAGCGGGTCGGCGACAACGATGCGGGGCCGAACACGGGCGGGATGGGCGCGTACGCCCCGGTCCCGTGGGCACCCGCCAACCTGGTCGAGCGGGTCATGACGGAGACCGTACGGCCGACGCTCGCCGAGATGCGCAAGCGCGGGACGCCGTTCGCCGGTCTGCTCTACGTCGGGCTCGCGCTGACGCCGGACGGGCCGAAAGTGATCGAGTTCAACGCGCGCTTCGGCGACCCGGAGACGCAGGTCGTGCTGGCGCTGCTGGCCACGCCGCTGGGCGGGCTGCTGCGGGCCGCGGCCACCGGGACTCTCGCCGCGCATCCGCCGCTGCGGTGGCACGAGGGTGCAGCGGTGACCGTGGTGGTGGCCAGCCGTAACTATCCGGGCACCCCGCGTACCGGGGATGTCATCGAGGGCGGCGAACGGCCCGGCGTGATCCACGCCGGGACCGCGCGCCGACCCGAGGACGGCGCGCTGGTCTCGGCCGGCGGCCGGGTACTCAGCGTGACGGCGACCGGGACGGACCTCGCGGCCGCGCGCGAGGCGGCCTATGCCCTGGTCGACGGCATTACCCTGGACGGCTCGCACCACCGCAGAGACATTGCGTTGGCGGCCGTCCAGGGGAAGGTCGCGGTGCCGTACTAACCCTTCGGGATGTCGAAGAGCTTGGCGACCTGAGCCGCCAGGCCGAGGTCACCCTTTGCCTTGATCTTGCCGGTCATGAACATCATCATCGGGTTGCCGTCACCGGAGACGACCTTGAGGAACGTGACCGGGTCCATGGTCATCGCGAGCTTCGGGTCACGTACGGGCTGGTTGGTGACCGTGCACGCGCCGTTCTCGATGACGGTTTCGTAGGTGTCGGTGCTGCCGCCGGAGCCGCCTGTGATGTGCCAGTGGATGACGGCCTGCGTGTTGCCGGCCCGGTCGGCGCGGAACAGCGTGGGCATCCGGTCGAAGACCTCGTCGAGGATCTTGGTGCGGTCGTCCCCTGCCATGACCTCGGTGATCTTCGAGTCTGGGGTGGACTTGACGAGCTGCGCGAACTCCTTCGGCTCGACGGATGCGAGGGAATCGGCGTTGAAATCAGTCATCGGTGGACCTTTCGGAATGGGCGCCAGACCTACTCACCGGTAACCCTAGCGATAACACGGTCGCTGCGTAGTCTGCCACTCCCAAATGACTGTTGGACAGTGGGGGATCGATATGCTTAGACTCCCCAACATGTCTTTGGGGAATGGCGGGAAGACCGCGCTGCGGGCGACGGCTCACCCGGTACGGCTGCAGATCATGTCCCTGCTCACCGGCGCGCCACTCACCGCGGCCGAGGTTGCCCGCGAGCTGGGCCTAACCCACGCCAACGCCAGCTACCACCTGCGGACACTGCTGGCCGCCGGCCTGATCGTGCCGGCCGGCGAGGAGCGCATCCGCGGCGGCATCGCCAAGCGCTACCGCTACGACGCCGCAAGCGACATCGCCCGGGAGAAGGCGGGCGGTCGCCGGCCGGACGAGTACTACCGGACGTCGTACGCGGCGGTCGCCGGCGAGATCGTCCGCCGGACCCAGGGCGCCCACTTCCCGGACGAGGGCAACCTCATCGTCGACGCCGAACTCTGGCTCGACCCTTCGGCGTGGAACGAGTTCAAGGAACGGGTCGGCCAAGCGGCCCGCGACCTACATGACGCCGCGCAGCCACCGCGCACCCCGGGAACCGTCCGGACCAGCACCTCGATCGCGATGTTCCGGACGGCGGAAGAACAGTGAGCACGTTCGCGCCTCCACGGGCCGGTCCGTGAACATGCTCGGCAACACGTTCGCGCCGATCGCGCTCGCGTTTGCCGTGCTCGACCTGACCGGCTCCGCCACCGATCGGAGAAGCTCGCGCGGGTGTATTCGTACGACATGGTGGGGTCGTTCATCGCCATCCCGGTAGGGCAGATCGTCGCCGGTCCGGTCGCCGATGCCGTCGGCGTCGAGCCGGCGCTGGTCGGCGCGGCCGCCCTGACGGTGCTGGCCGTACTCGCCATGCTGAGCAGCCGGGACGTCCGTCACCTGCGGCATCGGCTCCCGGATCGGGACGGGAGGCTCATGGAACAATTGCCGGCGTGACCGTCCCGAACGTCCTCGCCACCCGCTACGCGTCCGCGGATCTCGTCGCCCTCTGGTCGCCCGAAGAGAAGATCCGGATGGAGCGCCGGCTCTGGATCGCGGTCCTGCGCGCGCAGCGCGACCTCGGCGTCGCCGTGCCGGATGGCGTGGTCGAGGCGTACGAGGTGGTCGTCGACGACGTCGACCTGGACCGCATCGCGGCGCGCGAGCGGGTCACCCGGCACGACGTGAAGGCAAGGATCGAGGAGTTCAGCGCCCTCGCCGGCCACGAGCAGATCCACAAGGGCATGACGTCGCGCGACCTCACCGAGAACGTCGAGCAACTGCAGATCCGCGCTTCGCTCCAGCTGATTCGCGATCGGGTGGTGACCACGCTTGCCCGACTCACTGAGCGCGCGTTGGAGTACGAAGGCCTGGTGATCACGGGGCGGACGCACAACGTCGCGGCACAGGCGACCACGCTGGGCAAGCGGTTCGCGTCGGCGGCTGAGGAACTGCTCATCGCGTACGAGAGATTGGACGACCTGATCGCGCGGTATCCGCTCCGGGGCATCAAAGGCCCGGTGGGCACGGCCGCCGACCAGCTTGATCTTCTCGACGGCGACGCGACCAAGCTGGCCGACCTGGAGCGACGGATCGCCGATCATCTGGGGTTCACCCGCGTGCTGACCAGCGTCGGCCAGGTCTATCCGCGGTCGCTGGACTTCGACGTGGTGTCCGCGCTGGCGCAGGTCGTCGCGGGGCCGTCGTCGCTGGCCACCACGATCCGGCTGATGGTGGGGCAGGAACTGGTCACCGAGGGATTCCGCCCCGGCCAGGTGGGCTCGTCCGCGATGCCGCACAAGATGAACACCCGCTCATCCGAGCGGGTCAACGGCCTGGCGGTGATCGTCC
>JBKOWB010000230.1:0-6882 GCA_046724195.1 Actinomycetota bacterium | reverse complement strand
TGCGGGCGCAGGCGAGCGTGCACTATCCGTTATCGGTACCCGGGCCCGGCCGGGCCGAGCTCGACTCGAACCGGCTGCGCGAGGCCGCGGTCGAGGCGCTCGTCGACGTCGCCGGGCAGTGCCGCGCGCGCGGCGACCGGGTCATCGCGGTCAGCCTCAGTTCCTTGCTCCACGGGCTCGTCCCGATGGACTCCGGCGGGCGGCCGCTCGGCCCGCTCGTGACCTGGGCCGACGGGCGTGCCGCGGCACAGAGCGAGCGGCTGGCGGCGGCCGGACTGGCGAAGAAGCTGCAGGCGCGCACCGGCACACCCGTCCATCCGATGGCGCCACTGTCCAAGCTGGCCTGGTGGAAGGAGACCGACCCCCAGCGCCTCCGCGACACCCCGCGCTGGGGCGGCGTGAAGGAGCTGGTGCTGGCCGCGATCGCGGACGCGCCGTACCTGCTGGACCTGTCGGTGGCGTCCGGGACCGGCCTCTACGACATCCACGCCCGGCGCTGGGACCCGGAGGCGCTGGACATCGCCGGCGTGCGCGTCGACCAGCTCGCGACGGTCGTGCCGACCACCGACAGGCTGCGCCTGCTCCCCGAGGTGGCGGCCGCCGCGCAGCTGCCGCCCGCCACGCCGCTGATCATCGGAGCGGCCGACGGGCCGCTCGCCAATCTCGGCGTCGGCGCCACCCCGGCCGGAGTCGCCGCCGTCTCGCTCGGCACGAGCGGTGCCCTGCGTACGGTCGTCGGCAGCCCCACCGCCGACGAGTCCGGACGGCTCTTCTGCTATGCGCTCACCGAGGATCGCTGGGTGATCGGCGGTGCGGTCAACAACGCCGGGTCGGTGGTCCGCTGGGCCGGCCAGAGCTTCGCCGCCGGCTTCGCCCGGCCCGCCGCCGAGGGCGAGGACGCCGACGAGCGCGACGCGGCGCTGCTCATCGAAGCCGCCAGCGCCCCGCCGGGGAGCGATGGGCTGCTCTGCCTGCCCTATCTGTTGGGCGAGCGGGCGCCCTGGTGGAGGCCCGGGCTTCGCGGTGCGTATATCGGGCTGCGCCGCGAACACGGCCGCCCCCACCTGGTACGTGCCGCCCTCGAGGGCGTCTGCCAGCAGCTGGCGCTCGTCCGCGACTCGTTCGCCACGGAGAATCTGGCCGTCACCGAGGTCCGCGCCACCGGCGGCGCGGTGGCGTCCGATCTGTGGGTCGGCATTCTGGCCGCCGCGCTCGACCTGCCCGTCGCCGTGGCCGATACGCCCGAAGGCACCGCGCTGGGCGCGTGCCTGCTGGGCCTGCACGCCCTCGGCGAGCTGCCCGACCTGGACCACGCCGCCGCGCTCATCGACATCGGCAAGCCGACGGTGCCCGACCCGCGGGACGCCGAGCTGTACCGCCGGCTGCGGCCGCTCGTCGAGCAGTCCGCGCTGGCCATCGCCGATGTCGTGGCTGAGCTGGACCGGCTCGCCCCGAAGCCGCTGCCGGGCACCGAGAAGGCCGTGGGATCCGTGCGATAGCCGGAAGGAGTGCCGGCGGGATCAGCACACCCGCCGCCGTGATTCACGGCGAGGTCGCTCGGGACCGGAGGGAGGGTTGCGTGAAGGCACGGCATGTGGTGGACGCCGGCCGCAACGGCCAGCGGGGCATCGAGTGGTGACGATTCCGCGGGTGGTCATCGCCGCGCCCGCATCCGGGCACGGCAAGACCATCGTCGCCACCGGGCTCCTGGCCGCGTTCGCGGCCCGCGGCATGACGGTGGCGCCGTTCAAGGTCGGCCCGGACGACATCGACGCCGGCTACCGTGCGCTCGCCGCTGGGCGCCCGGGCCGCAACCTCGACCCGGTGCTGGTGGGCGAGGATCTGATCGGGCCGCTGTTCGCGCACGGTGCGGCCGGCGCGGACCTCGCCGTCATCGACGGCGCGCTGGGCCTGTACGACGGCCGTACCGGCGCCGGCGACACCGGTTCCACGGCGCACGTCGCCGGCCTGCTCGACGCGCCGGTCATCCTCGTCGTAGACGTCGCCGCGCAGGGCCGGTCGGTCGCCGCGCTCGTCCACGGCTTCCGCACGTTCGGCACGGTGCGCCTGGCCGGCGTCATCCTCAACCTGGTCGGTTCGGACCGGCACGAGGCGCTGCTCCGCGAGGCCTGCGAAGAGGTCGGCACGCCAGTGCTGGGGGCGCTGCGCCGCGCCGCCTCGGTGACTGCGCCGTCCCGGTACCTCGGCCTGATCCGGGCCGCCGAGCGCCGTGCCGAGGCCCGGGCGTCCGTCGACGCCCGAGCCGCGCTGGTGGCCTCCGCGGTGGACCTCGACGCGGTGTTCGCGCTGGCCAGGTCCGCGCCGCCGGTCACCGCGAAGCCGTGGACACCCGAGACCGCCGACCCCGTGCCGGGCCGTCCGGTGGTCGCGCTCGCCGGCGGGCCGGCCTTCAGCTTCGCGTACGCGGAGACGGCCGAACTGCTCGCCGGCGCCGGCGCCGACGTGGTCACCGTGGATCCGCTGCGCGACGAGGCGCTGCCGGACGGGACCCGGGCGCTCGTGGTCGGCGGCGGCAACCCCTCGGCGTACGCGGCGGAGCTCTCCGCCAACGAGCCCCTGCGCGCCGCGGTCGCCGCGCTCGCCGCGTCCGGCCACCCGATCGTCGCGGAATGCGCGGGCCTGCTCTGGCTCTGCCGCACGCTCGACGGCACTCCGCTGTGCGGCGTCATCGACGCGGAGGCCGCCACGACCCCGACGCTGACGCTGGGCTACCGGGACGCGGTCGCGCTCGCCGACGGCCCGCTTGCCGCGGCCGGTACGCGCATCACGGGCCACGAGTGCCACCGGACGACCGTCCAGCCGCGCTCAGGTCTGTTGCTGTCGCCGGCGGCCGGTGCCGCGTGGGCGTGGCGCGGCGCGGATCCGGAGGGCTTCGCGACCCCGACCCTGCATGCGTCCTACTTGCACGTGCACTGGGCAGCCCGCCCGTCGATAGCCCGCCGCGTATTGACGCCCGGTTGATCATGAGGTTATTGCGCTCCGGAACCGGTTCCGGCCCGCAGTAACTTCATGATCGACTCGGCCGGAACGATCAGGACACGACCGGCCATTCGTGTACGGGGGTGTTGTCGTGCATGTGCGGCAGGTACTGGCGGAGCATCTCGTGCAGCGCCTCCTGCCGGTCCAGGTGACCCTCGCCCTCGAGCGCGTGCAGCGTGTCCACCTGCCACGTCGCGCCGTTGCGGCCGGTCAGGCAGCGCTGTTCGATGATGCCGAGCAACCGGTCCCGCTCCCCGGGCGAGACCTCCCAGCGGTCCAGGCCCTCCCGGGCGAGCGGCAGCAGCCGGCGCAGCACCAGTTCGGTGACGGGCACGTACCCGAGGCCGGGCCAGAACACCGACGCCGCGATGCCGTGCCGGGCCCCGGCGTGGAAGTTCTCCTCGGCCGCGCTGAACGACATCTGCGTCCACAGTGGCCGCTCGGCCTCGGCCAGCGACCGGATCAGGCCGTAGTAGAACGCGGCGTTCGCGATCGTGTCGACGACCGTGGGCCCGGCCGGCAGCACGCGGTTCTCCACGCGCAGGTGCGGCCGCCCGCGGACCACCGCGTAGATGGGCCGGTTCCACCGGTACACCGTGCCGTTGTGCAGGCGCAGCTCGCTGAGCTCGGGGGTGTCGCCGCGCTCGAGGACCTCGGCCGGGTCGTGGTCGTCGGAGATGGGCAGCAGCGCGGGGAAGTAGCGGACGTTCTCCTCGAACAGGTCGAACACGGACGTGATCCAGCGCTCGCCGAACCACACCCGCGGCCGTACGCCCTGGGCCCGGATCTCTTCCGGGCGGGTGTCGGTCGCCTGTTCGAACAGCGGGATCCGGGTTTCCCGCCACAGCTCCCGGCCGAACAGCAGCGGGGAGTTGGCGCCGAGCGCCAGCTGCACGCCGGCGATGATCTGGGCGGCGTTCCAGTAGTCGGCGAACTGCTCCGGACTCACCTGCAGGTGGAACTGCGTGCTCGTGCACGCGGATTCCGGCGCGATCGTGTCGGTGGTGACCGCGAGCCGGTCGACGCCGTCGATGCGGATGTCGAGGTCCTCGCCGCGGGCCGCGAAGATCTGCTCGTTGAGCAGCGCGTACCGGGGATTGGCGGAGAGAGCGTCGGCGGTCATGTGCTCCCGGCGCAGCGTGGGCAGGATGCCGATCATCACCATGTGGGCACCGACCGACCGGGCGTGCGTCTCGGCGTTGTTGAGGCTGGCCCGCAGGCTGCGTTCGAGCTCGGCGTTCTCGTCGCCGGCGAGCCGGCGCGGCGGCACGTTGATCTCGATGTTGAACTGGCCCAGCTCGGTCTGGAAGTCGGGATCGGCGATCGCGCCCAGGACCTCGGCGTTGCGCATGGCCGGGTCGGCCTTGTCGTCGATGAGGTTGAGCTCGATCTCCATGCCGGTGAGCGGTCGCTCGAACTCGAACCGCGCCTCGCGCAGCATCGACGCGAACACGTCGAGGCTGCGGCGGATCTTCTGCCGGTACCGCGCCCGGTCCTCGCGGGTGAAGTTGCGCTGCTCGACTTCCTCGCCCACCGCGCACCACCTTTCGCCTCGCTCAACGTCGCATACGGATCGGCGCTTCGCCAGGCGTATCTCAATCAACGACGCAGCAGTTCCGCCAGCGCGTCGGCCAGCGCTGCCGGATTCTCCTCGGCCATGTGATGTCCGCTCTTGATCGGCACCCCGACGAGGTCGTCGGCCCACCGCCGCCAGATGGCCAGCGGGTCGCCGTACAGCTCGGCCATGTCGTCGCGGGTCGACCAGCAGAACAGCGCCGGGCACGCGATCCGCCGCCCGGCGGCGGCGTCCGCATCGTCCGCGGCCCGGTCCACGGTGAGGCCGGCGCGGTAGTCGCAGCACATCGCGTGCACGGTCGCCGGATCGTGGATCGCGGCGCGCACGTCGTCGTAGACCGGCCCCATGCGCTCCGGGTCGAGCGCGTACCAGGCATCGGGGTCGGCGTTGATCACCCGTTCCGCCGGCTTCGCCGTCTGACCGAGGAAGAACCAGTGCCACCAGAGCTGCGCGAAGCGGGCGTCCGCGCGGGGCCAGGGCCTCCCCGATGGGTACGCCGTCAAGCACCGCCAGATGCGTCACCGCGTCCGGGTGGTCCAGGGCCAGCCGCATCGCCACGTAGCAACCGCGATCGTGGCCCGCCACCGCGAACCGCTCACGGCCCAGCGCGCGCATCAGGTTCAGGATGTCGCGCGCCATCGCCCGCTTCGAGTAGTCGTCGCCGGCCGGCTTGGAGGACTGGCCGTAGCCGCGCAGGTCGGGGCAGATGACGGTGTGCTCGCCGGCCAGCGTATCGGCGACGGCGTACCAGGTCATGTGAGTGCGCGGATGCCCGTGCAGCAGGACCAGCGGCGGGCCGCTGCCGCCGTGCCGGACCCGCAGGGTCGCCTCCCCGACATCAATGTGATCAAGTGCGAAACCATCGAACATGATCCGGATGGTTCCCATTCTTGCTCAACTCACCCAGGCCGCGGTGACCACCGCGGCAACGGTGAGGCCGAGGACGGCCTGGATGAGGAGCCCCGGACCCAGATGGGACCAGAGCGTGGGGATGCGCGGTGTGAGCGGCTGCAGCGTGGTCAGGTTCACCACCCGTAGCAGCTTCACCGGCAGTGTCGGGTCCTTCTGCGGCGCCGTGGTCACCTGGATCAGGTCGCGGCGGTGCAGCGCGGACTGCGGCAGGTGGCCGTGCATCTCGACCTCGTACGTCTGACCCAGGTCGTCGCGCAGCCGGACCGGGGTGACCAGGTATTCCGGCCCCTTCTTGAGGTCCTTGAACCTGCGCCGCGCGCCGCGACCGCCGGAGCGCAGCGCGGCGAGGACCGCGGCGGCGAAGCCGGCCGCGATGAGCACGGCCAGCAGGACGGGCTGGCCGACCTTGACCTCGCGGGTGTACGGGGTGCCGAAGCCGAGGAACCGGCCGGTGATGACGGGGTGGGTGTGCCGGAGGATCTGCTCGCGGTACAGCTCCGTGTCGTCCATGGGGGGTCACCTCCTGGATGCCCTCCATCGTACGGAGTGTTATGTCAAGACCACAGTGAGCGAATTTGCTCGCCATTGTTCACGCCAGGCCCGCTTCGGGGTAGAGCTGATTCATGGACTTGTCGTACCTGCGGCCGTTGTACGCCAGCCCGGGCCCGTGGGCCTCGGTCTACCTGGACGCCACCCGTGCCGTGCCGGACGCTCCCCACCAGATCGAGCTGAGGTGGCGGAGCTTGCGTGAGCAGCTGGCGTCGCGGGGCGTGCCGGCCGCCACGCTCGATGCCATGGCCGCCGCCATCTTCGGCGCACCACACCGGCCCGGTCGCTACGGCCTTGCGGCGTTCGCGGCCGGGACGGACACCGCCCTCGTCGAGCCCACGCCCGGGCCGCCTCCCTCCGACGAGGCCTACTTCGGACCCCTGCCGCACGCGATGCCGCTGGTGGCCCTGCGCGGGGAGGAGGTGCCGTACGTACGGGTGCTCTCCGACCGCACCGGCGCCGACGTGACCGGACTGTCCGTCGGCGGGGTGGCACGCCACGAGGAGGTCGAGGGCGGCGACACGTACCCGATCCGGAAGGTCCGCGGGGGCGGTTGGTCGAATCCCCGCTACCAGCGCGCTGCCGAGGAGACATGGAGGCGTAACGCGGGCGACGTCGCCGCGGCGGTCGGCGAGCTGGCCGCGGCCGTCGGTGCCGAGGTGATCGTGATCGGCGGTGACGTCCGGGCCGCGCCGCTCATCGCCGGGAAGCTGCCCCGCCGCTGGCGTGACCGGGTCATCGTGACCGAAGCCGGCGACCGGAGTCCCGCTTCCGAGGACGACTTCGACAGCATCACCCTGCGAGCCATCGCCGACGTCGCGGAGCGGCACGTCCGCGATGCGATC
>JBKOWB010000301.1:0-7966 GCA_046724195.1 Actinomycetota bacterium | reverse complement strand
CCTCGGTGCCGCCCGACCAGCCCGAGAAGGGCATGGTGCACCGCGGTCTCAAGCCCGCGAAGAAGGGCTCGGCCTGTGTCGGCGAGTACGAGGTGGTCGACACCGGCCGCTGCTCGCACGGCCCGGACGAGGTACCGGCGGGTCTGAACGTGCGCACGCCGGTGGCACCGGTCGCCCCGGCGAAGCCGGAACCGAAACTGCCGGCCACCGCGAAGGCACTCGTGACGGCGGACGCGATCGAGCTGAAGACGGACTCCACCGCGGCCGCCGCCGCCCCGGTGGCCGGCCCGAACGGCGTGGTCTGCGACGGCGACGGCCAGACCGGCAAGCGGGTCCAGGTCCTGTACGTGCGAGCGGCCGGCACCGCGAGCCGGTTCGCCAAGTTCGAGGGGTCGTTCCGTACCTGGGCCGCGGGCGTGGACACCATCTACGACGCGAGCGCGCAGGAGACCGGTGGGCACCGGCATCTGCGCTACGTCACCACCGCCGACTGCCAGGTCGACGTGCGCGAGGTCGAGGTGCCCGCGGGACAGCTCGACGACTTCAGCAAGAGCATCAGCGCGTTGCAGAAGCTCGGCTTCAACCGCACCGACCGCAAGTACATGATCTTCGCGGAGTCGCAGGTCTACTGTGGCATCGGCACGTTCAGTGCGGACGACCAGCCGTCCGCGAAGAATCGCAGCAACAGCGGCCCGTCGTACGGGCGCAGCGACACCGGCTGCTGGGCCGCGTCGGTCGCGGCGCACGAACTGGGCCACAACCTGGGCGCCGTCAGCAACAACGCACCGAACTCCAGCAAGGCCGGGCACTGCGTGGACGACTACGACGTGATGTGCTACGTGGACGCGCCGGGCACCGTGCTGAAGATCGTCTGCACCAACAAGGCTCAGGATAACCGTCTCGACTGCAACCACGACGACTACTACAGCACCGACCCGAAGGCCGGCAGCTATCTTGCGACGCACTGGAACGTGGCGAACAACGAGTTCCTCATCGCCGGGGACACCGGCGCAGGTGGGACGCCCAGTCCGTCACCCAGCTCACCCGCACCCGGCCCGACCTCGCCCGGTCCGACCACTCCCGGCCCGACCCCGACCACGACCTCGCCCTCCCCGGTCCCGCCGACGCCCACCACCCCGACGCCGACGCCCACCGGCACGCTGGCCCCGCTGACCGTGGCGGAGACCACCGCGACGTCGGTCCGGCTCAGCTGGCCGCCCGCCGCGGCGGGCGCCCGCTACGGCGTGGTCGTCAACGGCCGCACCCTCGGCACGGTCGGCTCGACCGCTGTCGCCATCGTGGGCCTCGCGCCGGGCACCACGTATAAGGTGCGGATCGTCGTCGGCACGGCCGCGTACACCGACGAGGTCGAGGTCCGCACGCCGACGGCCGGTGCGCCGGCGGACGGCGCTTGGTTCTCGCTCACCAACGCGGCCACCGGCGACGTTGCCGACCTCTACGGGGCCCGCAGCGCCGACTTCACCCCGCTGGTGTCGTTCGCCGGGCACGGTGGGGCGAACCAGTTGTGGCGGCTCGAGGGCGGAAAGCTGGTGTCGAAGGCCACCGGTAAGTGCGTCGCCCCGTTCGTCCGGGCGGTCGCCGGTGCCCCGCTCGTCCAACAGGCCTGCGCCGCGGCGCCGGCGTGGACGCTCACCCGTACCGACGCGGGTCTGTCCCTCACCACCAACGGCCTGGTCGTAGGCCTCGGCAGCGACACCTACGGAGGCCGTCCGCTGCTCATGCTGCAGCGCCCGTCGGGCGCGAGGCAGCAGGCATGGGCGGCGTCCGCGGCCTGACACGTCCGTGCGGCCGGCACGCTCGCGGGCGTGCCGGCCGTCCTTCCGGTACGGGGTACGAGGTGAACAGCAAGATCCGGGGCGGCTTGCTTGCCCTGATGGCGGCGGCGCTCGCGGTCTTCGCCGACGTCGCGCCCGCAGCGGCGCACGCGGGGCTGGTGCTCACGGTCAACGACGACGGCAGGGGCAACGTCGCCGTGGACGTCACCTGGGCCGACGGCCATCCGGTCATCGAGCCGGTGGCGGGCATTCTGACCGCGGTCTCGACGGCGGGCGCGCAGGTCGGTCCGGCCCCGCTGACCCGCCTGCCGGATCAGCCCACGGTGGTCTACGACGGCACGCTGAAGCCGGGCACCTGGCAGGTCACTGTGGACCTTGCGCAGCCCGGCATCGGGCACTGCGCGGCCGCGGTGACGGTGGCCGCGGGCGGAGCCGCGGCCAAGCCCGGTTCGACTCGTTGCGGCAACACGCCGCCGCCGGCCCCGGCGCCGGTAGCGGCACCGGAAACCGGCGGCGGGACACCACCCTGGCCGCTGTTCGGGGCGGCCGGGGCGATCGTGCTGATGACCGCGGCGGCGGTTGTCGTGTCCCGCCGCCGCCGATCCGGTTAAGGCTTACTTGCTGGGTTGCGGTACTTCGCAGGTGATCTTCGGGTTGACGCCCAGGTAGTTGAGCGGCCCGGCCAGGATCGTGACGGCGACCGTGCCGGCCTTGGCGCAGCTCGCGTCGCCGGTGTCGCTGAAGTAACCGCGCTGCCCGGCCGCGATCGCTCCGATGATGAGCCAGATAAGGACGATGACTCCGCCGATTGAACCAACGCGCATCGGGGTCTCCTAGGTCCGTGGGGATTGGACCGCGGGATACCCCGAATGTGCCGATCTCTAAACGAGGGCCGGGTTCCGGACGGCCTGCAACGTGTACGCGTGCGGCAGCCGCTCCGGGCGGTCGCTGAGCCGCCACTCACTGTTGTCGAGCTTCGTCATCTGCCCGCGAAGCGCCTCCCACGGCACGCTCTGGTGCTCGACCAGCCCGGTGACGGCCATCCCGGCGTCGATGAGTGCGGTGACGATCTCGCCGAGCCCGTGGTTCCACTCGTGCGTGGTCGTGTGGGTGAAGACGGCGTCGGTCTCCACGTACGTGCCCTCCTCCTCCCAGACCTGCGGCTCCTCCTGCTCGAAGTACGGGTATTCGAGCGCGAGCAGATGATCGGCGCGGTCGTAGTCGAGCGCCCAGAGAACCGGGTGGCCCTCGCGGATGAAGAGCCGACCCCGGGGACGCAGCAGCGCGGCGACCGTCTGCGCCCAGCGGCGGATGTCGGGCAGCCAGCACAGCGCGCCGACGCCCGTGTAGACCAGGTCGAACGTTTCGCCGCCGAGCGCCGCGACGGCGCCGTAGACGTCCGCCTCGACGTAGGTCACCGGTGGCCCGGCGCGCTCGGCGAGGTGGCGGGCCTGCTCGAGCGATTTCGGCGAGAAGTCGACGCCGGTCATCGTCGCCCCGAGGCGGGCCAGCGACAGCGTGTCCGTACCGATGTGGCACTGCAGGTGCACGCCGCGCAGTCCGGCGATGTCGCCGAGCAGCGGCAGGTCGAAGCGGACGACGTGGCTGAGGTGTGCCTTGTCGGCCACGTAGGCCTCGACGTCGTAGTCGGCCGACGCCGCGTGAGCCTGGGCCCGCTCGTCCCAATTGGCCCGGTTGACGTCGCGATAGTCGGTCATGTGGCGACCGTACTCGAGATCTTGATCCGTACGCGCGGTGGTTTCCGTACCCTCCCGGCGAGACGATGGGCGGGCATAGCGTTAGATGGCAGCTTGATGTCGCCGGAGGCAAGGGGTGGTGCGGAGCTTGGAGACCAGGCGTACGACGGTGCGGGATGTGCGCCGCGCGAACCGGGCGAGCCTGCTCACGGACCTTTTCCACGGTGGCCGGCAGAGCCGTCAGCAGCTCGGTGACACCACCGCGCTGAGCCAGGCGAGCGTGAGCAACCTGATCGGCGAGATGATCGACGAGGGCCTGGTCGAGGAGGCCGGCCTGGTCGGCTCCGACGGCGGCCGCCCGCGGGCGCTGTTGCGCGTGGCGCCCGGCTACGGGTATGTGGTGGGCGCCGACGTCGGCGAGACCCGGCTGTTGGTGGAGCTCTACGACCTGTCCATGTCCCGGCTCGGCATGGCCGAGTACGCGCTGGAACGGAACACGCCGGAGACCGTCGCGGCGCGGCTCGTCCAGGGCTTGGCAGCGGTGATCGCCGAGGCCGGCGTGGACGACTCCGAGGTGCTGGGCTTCGGTGTGGGCGTCGCGGGCGTGGTGGACCAGACCGGCGACGCCGTCGTCCATTCGCAGACCACCGGCTGGGACGCCGTGCCGCTGGGCGAGATGCTGCGCGCGAGCACGGAGATGCCGATCTTCGTGGAGAACGGGGCGAAGACGGTGGGCCAGGCGGAGATGTGGTTCGGTGCGGGCCGCGGCGCGCGGCACGCGGTGATCGTCATGGTCGGTACGGGCGTGGGCGCGGCGGTCGTGATGGACGGGCGCAGCTATCGGGGCGCGCACAGCAACGCGGGCGAGTGGGGCCACACCACGCTGGTGTACGACGGCGACGTGTGCCGCTGCGGCGCGCGGGGCTGCCTCGAGGCGTACATCGGGGCGGACACCGTGAACCGGCGGCTGGCCGAGGCCACCGGGCAGCCGTTCGACCACGGGTTGATGGGCCGGATGCTGGCCGCCGACGCGGTGCTGGAGGGCAAGGCGGCGGAGGTCATCGCGCAGACGGTGGGTTATCTCGGCGCGGGCATCGCGGACCTGATCAACCTGTTCAGTCCCGAGCGCATTGTGCTGGGTGGCCCTGCGGGCTTGATTCTTGGAGAGCGCTTTCTACCGGACATTCGGGCTGCGGCGGCACGAAATGCGTTGCGTCAGCCGTACTCGAAGACCCGGATAGACCTGTGCCAGCTCGGACCGGACGCGGTCGCGATGGGCGCGGCGACGCTGCCGGTCGCCCGGCTGCTCGCCGACGGCGGTCTACCGCCGCCGGGCAGAGTGACCGCGGCCGGCGCGTTCTCCCGGGCTGCGCACCGGCGCCAGGTAAGCAGAGGCCGGACCTGACCGGCCGGATAGGGAAGACCACGGGAACGCTCAATGGGCGCGGAGGCGGGCTACGTTGTCGCGGTACCAGAGCGCGCTCTGCTTCGGCGTACGCTTCTGGGTCTCGTAGTCGACGTGCACGAGGCCGAAGCGCTTCGCGTAGCCCTCGGCCCACTCGAAGTTGTCCATCAGCGACCATGCGAAGTAGCCGCGCACGTCCGCACCCTGAGCGCGGGCGTCGGCCACCGCGGCGATGTGCTCGGCCAGGTACGACGTCCGGCCGTCGTCTCGTACGAAGCCCTCGGCGTCGGCCTCGTCGTGGAACGCGGCACCGTTCTCGGTGATGACGATCGGCAGCCCCGGGTAGTCGCGGTGCAGCCGGACCAGTAGCTGCGTGAAGCGTTCCGGCGTGATCGGCCAGTCCATCGCGGTGCGCGGCGTGTCCGGCAGCACCTCGCGGACGACCGGCAGTCCCTGCGCGTCGTGCGTGTTGCCGTGCTCGTCAGTGCCGGCGAAGTCCTGTCCGAAGTAGAAGTTGACGCCGAGCACGTCGAACGGTGTCGAGATGATCTCCAGATCGCCGTCACGGACCGGGAACGCCGAACCGCGGCACGCGAGATCCTCGACCATGTCGGCGGGGTAACGGCCGTACCGCAGAGGGTCGAGGTAGATGCGCAGGCCCATGCCGTCGGCGCGGCGCGCCGCGTCGCGGTCGGCCGGCGCGTCGGTGGCCGGGTCGGCAGTGCCCATGTTGAGCGTGATGCCGAGCTTGTGCGGGCGGGTCGACGCCGCGCGCATCCGCCGTGTCGCCAGGCCGTGGCCGAGGAGCAGGTGGTGCACCGCGGAGATGGCGGCGTCGAAGTCGCGCCGGCCCGGGGCGTGCACGCCGGCGAAGTAGCCGAGCCAGGCCGAGCACCACGGCTCGTTCAGCGTGGTGAACGTGTCCACCCGGTCGCTCAGCTTCTCGAAGACCATCATCGCGTAGTCGGCGAAGCGGTACGCGGTGTCGCGGGCCGGCCAGCCGCCCGCGTCTTCCAGCTCCTGCGGCAGGTCCCAGTGGTAGAGCGTGACCCACGGGTCGATGCCGGACGCCAGCAGCTCGTCGACCAACCGGTCGTAGAACCCGAGCCCCGCCGGGTTGACCGGGCCACGCCCGCCCGGCTGCACCCGCGGCCAAGCGACGGAGAACCGATACGTGTCCACGCCCAGTCCCTTGATCAGCGCCACGTCCTGCGGCATGCGGTGATAGTGGTCGCACGCGAGGTCGCCGTCGTCTCCATCGTGGACGGCGCCGGGCACGCGGCAGAACGTGTCCCAGATGGACGGAGTCCGGCCGTCCTCGGCGACGGCGCCCTCGATCTGGTATGAGGACGTAGCCACGCCCCAATTGAAGGACGGCGGGAAGTCGGCCGTAGGCAGGAGGAGCCCGGGTGCGGTGCTGGCGGTGGGATTCATGGTTCTCCAAGAGGAAAGGGGGGTGTTCGCGTGCGCAAAGGGCCGGCCCCGGCGCTTTGACCGGGGCCGGCCCTTTGCGCCTCAGCCGACCGGCTCCTTGACCGGGTGCAGCCAGCACGCGACCGAGCGCGTCGCGCCGTCCGGGGTGTCGGGGCGGCCGAGCACGGGGATGTTGCCGGCGCAGGGGTCGAACACTTTCGGGCAGCGCGGGTGGAACGAGCAGCCGGTCGGCATGCCCTTGAGGTCCGGCGGCGAGCCGGGGATGCCGGTCAGCTCGCGGCGCGGGCCGCGCAGCGCGGGGAACGACGCGAGCAGCCCGGCGCTGTAGGGGTGCAGCGAATCCCGGTACAGCGCCGCCGCCGGCGCCTCCTCGACGATCCGCCCGCCGTACATGATGGCGATCCGGTTCGAGAACTCCACCAGCAGCGACAGGTCGTGCGTGATGAAGATGACCGAGAAACCGAGCCGCTCGCGCAGCTCGATGAGCTGGGCCAGGATCTGCCGCTGCATCACCACGTCGAGCGCCGTGGTGGGCTCGTCCATGATGACCACCTGCGGTTGCAAGATCAGCGCCATGCCGATCATCACGCGCTGCCGCATGCCGCCGGATAGCTGGTGCGGGTAGGCGTCCATCCGGTCCGCCGAGATGCCAACCAGCTTGAGCATCTCGCGCGCGCGGGCGTTGCGGCTGTGCGACGACATCTTCGGGTCGTGCGCTTCGAGGACGTCGGTCAACTGCGTCGATATCTTGTGTACGGGGTTCAGCGAGTTCATCGCCCCCTGGAACACGATGGCCGTCTCGGACCAGCGGAACGCGCGCAGCTCGCGGTCGGAGAGCCCCAGGACGTCGTACGGCTCGCCACGCTCGGGGTGGTAGATGACCTGGCCGCCGCTGACCACGCCTGGCGGCGCGAGCAGCCGGGTCAGGCCGTACGCGAGTGTGGACTTGCCGGAGCCGCTCTCCCCGGCGAGGCCGAGGACCTCGCCCTTGTGCAGGGTCAGGTTCACGTCGCGGACGGCGTGCGCCGCCTGGTCACCCAGGCCGTAGTCCACGTTGAGGTTGCGGATCTCGAGTACCGGCTCTCTCACGGTGTCGCCTCCTTCCGGCGTACCGGCGTCGCGCCGTTCGGGTTGATGGCCGGGGCTGTGCCAGCTTCCGGCGCCTGGTCCTTCGGACGGCGCGGAGAATCCATTTCCGGGATCGGGGAGGCGCGGGTGTGCGGCGCCGCCGAGTTGTCCAGCACCGGCGTGAAGCCGACCCGCATCCGTACGGTGCGGCCGGACACGGTCTTGACCTTGGTCTTGCCGGCGCTGCGCAGCCGGGGACTGACGAACTCGTCGATGCCGAAGTTGATCAGCGACAGCGCGGTGCCGAGAAAGGCGATCGCGAGACCGGCCGGGACGAACCACCACCACGCCCCCTGGGCCAGGGCCTGCTGGCTCTGCGCCCAGAACAGGATTTCGCCCCAGTTCCAGTTGGAGATGCTGCCGACGCCGATGAAGGCCAGCGTGATCTCGGAGGTGACCGCGAAGATCACCGTACCGACGAAGCCGGATGCGATGATCGCCGTGAGGTTGGGCAGGATCTCGAAGAAGATGATGCGCCACGTCTTCTCGCCGGTCGCCCGCGCCGC
>JBKOWB010000429.1:0-8371 GCA_046724195.1 Actinomycetota bacterium | reverse complement strand
CCCCCCCCCCCCCCCCCCCCCCCCCCCCCCCCCCCCCCCCCCCCCCCCCCCCCTTTACACCCACACGACGCAAAACGAGATTCACTCATGTGTCTCGTGGGCTCGGAGATGTGTATAAGAGACAGAGCTGGTCGAGGCCGTGATGGGCCTGCGGCCGCCACAGGCCGGGTCGATCATGATCGACCACGAGAACCTGATCGGGATGAGCACCAAGCAGATCCTGGGCTCGGGGGTCGGCTACATCCCCGAGGACCGCAGCCTCGACGGCGTGATCCGGGAGTTCACGGTGGCCGAGAACCTGGTGCTCGACACGTATGACCGGCCGCCGTACGGCAACGCGTTCCGGCTCGACCCGGCCGCGATCGCCGCCTCGGCGCGCGAGCGGGTCAGCCAGTTCGACATCCGGACCTCGTCGCCGCAGGCTCCGGTGAGCACGCTGTCCGGGGGCAACCAGCAGAAGGTTGTGGTGGCGCGGGAGATGTCCCGGCCGCTGCGGCTGTTCATCGCGTCGCAGCCGACCCGAGGGGTGGACGTCGGGTCGATCGAGTTCATCCACGAGCGGATCGTGCACGAGCGGGACGCCGGTACGGCCGTGCTGGTCGTGTCGAGCGAACTGGACGAGGTCGTGGGTCTGGCGGACCGGATCGCGGTCATGTATCGCGGGCGGATCCTGGCGATCGTCTCGCCGGACACGCCACGCGAGGAGATCGGCCTGCTGATGGCCGGCATCACATCCCCGACGGCCGCAGACGGCGCTGGCCCGGCCAAGCCCGATGGCGCCGCCGGTGCGGCCGGGGGCTCCGACGGTGCCCATGCGACGCCGGAAGAGGGGGAGAAATGACCACCGACGGACCGGTCGGCGCACCGGAAAGGCCGGAGAAGGCGGTCGTGCCCGCCGACACCGCCCCTCCGGCGGGAAGGCACCGGCCCGCGGACCAGGAATCGTTCATGCGGGTGTTCCTGCACAACATCTGGTCCGCCAACACCGTCACGGTCACGATCCTGTCGATCGTTCTCGCGTTGATCATCGGCGCGATCCTGATCATCGTGTCGGACCCCGAGGTCCTCGCGACGTACAGCTACTTCACCGCGCGACCCAGCGACGCGCTCAACGCCAGCTGGACGGTGGTCAGCTCCGCGTACGCGGACCTGTTCAAGGGCGCGATCTTCGACCCGGCCGCGGTGTCGGCCTGGATCAACGGCACCGGCAGCTGGCAGGCCGCGTTTGCGCCGCTCTCCGAGACGCTCACGTATGCGGCGCCGCTGGTCTTCACCGGCCTGGCCGTGGCGATCGCGTTCCGGGGCGGCCTCTTCAACATCGGCGGACAGGGCCAGGCGATCATCGGCTGTATCTGCGCCGCGGTGGCCGGCTTCCTGCTGCCGCTGCCGATCGTGCTGAACCTCATCGTCGCGCTGGTCGCGGGCCTGCTCGGCGGCGCGCTCTGGGGCTTCATCCCGGGCATCCTCAAGGCCCGTACCGGCGCCCACGAGGTCATCACCACGATCATGCTGAACTACATCGCCGCCCTGTTTCTGACGTGGTTGATCCTGCAGGGCGGCGTCCACGACCCGAACCGCTCCGACGCGATCAGCAAGGTCGTCCCCGAGTCCGCGCAACTGCCCTCGTTCGGCGGGGCGCTGCGGGTCAACCTGGGCATCGTGCTCGCCGTGCTGGTCACGGCCGGGGTCGCCTGGTTGCTGAACCGATCCGCGTTCGGCTTCGAGTTGCGCGCCGTCGGTGCCAACCCGGCCGCGGCCAGGACCGCGGGCATCAGCGTCGGCAGGACGTACACGTTGCTCATGGTCGTGTCCGGCGGGCTCGCCGGGCTGGGCGGCGCCACCCAGGTCCTGGGTACGGCCCATGCCCTGACGCCCGCCGTGGCCGGCAACATCGGCTTCGACGGCCTGCTCGTGGCGCTGCTCGGCCGGAACCGGCCGTGGGGCACGCTGCTCGCCGCGTTGCTGTTCGGCGCGCTGCGCGCGGGCGGCAACCGGATGCAGTCGTACAGCGGCATCTCGCTCGAACTGGTGACCGTGCTGCAGGCGTTGATCGTCATCTTCATCGCCGCGCCGGCTTTGGTTAAGACGATCTTCCACCTGCGCGCCGCCCGCGCCGCGCGGCTCGGTACCTCGGTGGCGAAGGGCTGGTAGGTGTGAGCGCGAGGAGTGAGGGAGCGAAGCGAGTGAGCCCCGCAGTCGCGAACGAGAGGTCAGCTTGATGTCGACGGCCACCGTGGAGGACCTCACCGAGGTCACCAGGCCAACCCGGTTCTGGAACCGGCAACGCCGGCTCGGCACCGCGCTGGTGCTGCTCGGCATCGTGGCGGCGGCGCTGTTCGGGGCGCTGGCGCCGTCCGCTACCGCGCGGTTCACCCTGAGCCAGGATGCCTCGGGGGCCGCGATCTCGATCAACGGCCAGTTCGGCGCGATCCTGTTCGGCATCGTGACAGTCGCCGCCGGCGTGGCGCTGCTGGTCGGGGTCCCCAGTCGGTGGCAGACCGCACTGCTCGGCGTCGGCATCGTAGCGTTCGTGTTGTCGTTCCTGTGCTGGCAGGTCGCGGGCAAATTCCTGCCGCTCGTGGACACCGCCAGCGGCACGCTGCAACTAGCCCTCCCGTTGATCCTGGGCGCGCTCGCCGGCGTGATCGGTGAGCGCTCGGGCGTGGTGAACGTCGCTATCGAGGGCCAGTTCCTGGTGGGCGCGTTCGGCGCGGCCCTGGTCGGCACGATGGCCGCCAGCGTGTGGGCCGGCCTGATCGGCGCGGCTGCCGGCGGCGCCATCATCGCCGGAATGCTGGCCCTGCTGGCCATCCGGTTCCTGGTCGACCAGGTCGTCGTCGGGATCGTGCTGAACCTGCTCGCGGCCGGCGTGACCGGCTTCCTGTACGAGCGGCTGATGCAAACCGATGCGCAGAAGTACAACCAGCCGCCGCAGCTGCCGACATGGCGCATCCCCGGGCTCGCCGACATCCCCGTCATCGGGCCGGTGCTGTTCGAAAGCAACTTTCTGGTCTGGCTGGCGCTCATCCTGGTGGTGGTCATCCACTTCGCGCTGTCGCGGACCCGCTGGGGACTGCGTACCCGGGCGGTCGGCGAGCACCCAGTCGCGGCGGACACGGTCGGCATCCGGGTGCGCGGCCTGCGTTACATGAACGTGCTGCTGGGCGGCCTGATCGCGGGTGCGGGCGGCGCGTACTTCACGCTGGTCGCCACGGCCAGCTTCCAGAAGAACATGACCTCGGGCGCGGGCTTCATCGCGCTGGCCGCGCTGATCTTCGGGCGCTGGACGCCGTTCGGCGCGCTGGGGGCGGCGCTGTTCTTCGGCTTCTCGCAGAAGCTGGCCACCTACCTGAGCGCGGTGGGCAGCCCGGTACCGAGCCAGTTCCTCAACATGCTGCCGTACATCGCCACGATCATCGCGGTGGCGGGCCTGGTGGGCCGGGTGCGGGCTCCGGCCGCGGACGGCCAGCCGTACATCAAGAACTGAGCTAGCCGGCCTCGCCCGCTCGGCTGGCCCGCCGGACTCGCCCGGTTGATCATGAAGTTGCTGTCGTTGAACGTGGTTGGCGATGGCAACAACTTCATGATCAACGGGCGGTTGGGGCAGAATCGTCTGCATGGAGATCGACTGGGTGGCGTTGCGGGCCGCCGCGACCGAGGCCATGCGGCACGCGTACGCACCGTACTCGGACTTCCCGGTCGGCGTGGCGGGACTTGTCGACGACGGCCGGGTGATCGTGGGCTGCAACGTGGAGAACGCGTCGTACGGCCTAGCGCTGTGCGCCGAGTGCGGGCTCGTCTCGTCCCTGCACGCCACCGGCGGTGGGCGGCTCCTAGCGGTGTCGTGCGTCGACGCGACCGGGTCGCCGTTGATGCCGTGCGGACGGTGCCGCCAACTGCTCTACGAGCACGGCGGCGCCGACTGCCTGGTCGAGGCGCTGCCTCACGCGCTGCGGATGAGCGACCTGCTGCCACACGCCTTCGGGCCTGAGGACCTGGACAAGGTGACCGGCCCCGCGGCGGTGCACGAGGTTCCGGCTCAGCTCGCCAAGTGGCGTGGCCGCGGCACGGTCTTCGTGCATCCGGACATCTCCGGCGGCGAGCAGGTCTGGACCGCGTACTGGGAGCGCTCGGCCGGCAGCCCGCAGGAGGGCGACGCCGAGAAGGGCATCCTCGAGGAGGGCCCGATCTTCCCGAACCCGGCGGTGGCGGTGACGTGGGCCCGCGTGCGGACCCCGCGCGTTGTGGTGGTGGACGCGGACGGTTCCCTGTCATGGGGCGGCGAGGGCGAGCCTCCCGAGGGTATCGGGACCCGCTGGGAGCAGGCTTGACGGCCGCAGCCGGCTCGACGCTCCCGAGCCTGGTTCCGGGACGGGGCAAGCCACCGCGACGGCGGGGGCGGCATGATGGGCCCGGGGGATGGGGCGAGCCGTCGCAATGGCGCGGCGGGAAGAGGTAGGGATGAGCGAGTTCGCGGCTGTTGACGTCATCGCGACCAAGCGGGACGGGCGCACGCTGTCCGACGCGCAGATCGACTGGGTGGTGGACGCGTACACCCGCGGCGTCGTCGCCGACGAGCAGATGTCGGCGCTGGCCATGGCGATCCTGCTGCGCGGTATGACGCCCGCGGAGATCGCCCGCTGGACGTCCGCGATGATCGCCAGCGGTGAACGGCTCGACCTGTCTGCCGTGTCCCGGCCGACCGTCGACAAGCACTCTACCGGCGGTGTCGGTGACAAGATCACGCTGCCGCTCACGCCGCTGGTGGCCGCCTGTGGCGCGGCCGTGCCGCAGCTGTCCGGGCGTGGCCTGGGCCACACCGGCGGCACGCTGGACAAGCTGGAGTCCATCCCGGGCTGGCGGGCCACGCTGAGCAACGAGGAGTTCGTCCGGCAGCTGCAGCAGGTCGGCGCCGTGATCTGCGCGGCCGGTGAGGGCCTCGCCCCGGCGGATCGCAAGCTGTACGCACTGCGCGACGTCACCGGCACGGTCGAGGCCATTCCGCTGATCGCCAGCTCGATCATGAGCAAGAAGATCGCCGAGGGTACCGGTGCGCTGGTGCTCGACGTGAAGGTGGGCTCGGGCGCGTTCATGAAGGACGTCGACCGGGCGCGGGAGCTGGCCCGGACCATGGTGCAGCTGGGCACCGCCCACGGCGTACGGACCGTCGCGTTGCTCACCGACATGTCCACGCCGCTCGGACTGGCCGTCGGCAACGCGGTCGAAGTGGCGGAGTCGCTGGAGGTGCTCGCGGGCGGCGGCCCGGCCGACGTGGTCGAGCTGACGCTGGCTCTGGCCCGCGAGATGCTCGACGCCGCCGGCCTCACCGCCACCGACCCAGCCAAGGCGCTCGAGTCGGGCGCCGCCATGGATTCGTGGCGGGCGATGATCCGGGCCCAGGGCGGGGATCCGGACGCGCCGCTGCCGCAAGCCAGGGAGACCGAGGTCGTGAGCGCCGAGACCGACGGCGTGGTCGCGGCCGTGGACGCGTACGGGATCGGCATCGCGGCCTGGCGGCTCGGTGCCGGCCGGGCGCGCAAGGAGGACCCGGTCAGCTTCGGGGCCGGCGTCCTGCTCAAGGTGCGTCCCGGCGACCCGGTCACGAGGGGCCAGCCGCTGCTCGAACTCCGTACCGATGAAGGGTCGAGGATGGCGACGGCGCGCGACGCGGCCGAGCACGCCGTCAGCGTCGCGCAGGCCGCGCCGGATCGGCGGCCCATTGTCATCGACCGCATAGCCTGACGTCGATGACCAAGCCCGCCCCCGATCCCCGCGCGGTCCGCGAGGCCAGTCTCGACGAGCTGGAACGGCTCGGACTGCCCCTGCCGCCGCCCTCGTTTCCGCTGGTATGGGAGCCGGGCGACGACGTCGAGCTGCGGGAGACGATCGACATCGAGGCGCGGGCGGCCGTGCTCAACGTCGTGGTGGCGTGCTGCTTCGGCATGCCCGCCGAGCTGGCGATGGGGTGGCTGCTCAACTCTCACCTGGTCGACCTGGTTACGCCGCCGGAATGGCAGTTCGTGATGGGCGCGCAGGGCGACCATCGGTCGTTCGTTTTGCATCACGACGCGGTATTCGCACTCGCGTGGCTGCTCGGGTTGAGCCGGCATCTGGACCCGACCGCGCCGCCCGAGGACCGGCTGATACGCCAGATGCCGGATCTACCGGGCGGCGAGACGTTCGGGACCTGGCGGTCGCGCTCGCTGGTCGCCCCGCGCGACGCGGTCGAGGCGGCCGTGCTGCTGGACCTGTATTACTGCCTGGACTGGGCGTTCCAGGAGGCCGAGCGGGACGGGCTGCCGCTGCCCGGCGAGATCGGCAGCAACGCCATCGGGCAGCGGCGTTGGGCGCTCGAGTGGGCGATCATCTTTCACGGCCCCTACCACGACCGCCCGCCGGATTGGGAAGAAGTGGACCTTTCCGTATGAAGTGGCCCGGACGCAACCCTCCTGTGGGCCAGTTCCTTCCAAGATCGGGTGACCCTTGCCCTGCAAGCGCCGCGCGGGCCGGGCTACCTCGGCCGGTAGAGGGTGAGGTCGATGGCGGCCGTGACCGTACGTTCGGATGCTCTCAGGTCGTCGAGCCGGACGTGCCGAGCGCTTGGGGTCATGCCGATCAGGGTCCGGACCTCATCCGGGGTCAGTCGCATCGCGTGCCGCAGGGTAGTCGCCGACTCCGCGGTGAAGTGGGCGCCGACGCTGTCGCTGACGCGGCTGGCCTTGTCGGGATCGACGCGGATGAGGCCGAACGCATCGACCAGTTCGGCCAGATGATCCGCGGCCGGCGTGACCACCAGCAGAATCCCGTCCGGGTGCAGGACGCGGCGGAATTCCGGGCCGTTGCGGGGCGCGAAGACGTTCAGGATCAGCCCGGCGCACGCGTCGGCCAGGGGCAACGGGCGCCAGACGTCGGCGAGCGCAGCGTCGGCCCGAGGGTGCGCCCGGGCCGCCCGGCGCAGTGCGGCCTTGGAGACGTCCAGCCCCAACCCGACCGCGCGGGGCAGCTCATCGAGTAGCCGGGCCAGGTAGTAGCCGGTCCCGGTGCCCGCGTCGACCACGAGCCCGGGTTGGGCGGGGGCCGCCGCGGCGAGCGCATCCGCCACGAACGCGTAATGTCCGGCGGCCAGGAAGCCGGCTCGATCGGCCACCATCTCGGCGCTGTCCCCCGCGTGTGGGGACCGGCCGGCGGTGAGCGTCGCGTACCCCTGCCGGGCGATGTCGAAGCTGTGCCCGCGCACGCAGTGCAGCGCGCGGTCGCCGGCGGCCGCGAGGCGCGACGAACAGTTCGGGCAACGGAGGTACGGCAGCACTGCGTCGTTCATGTCGAGCCGACCCTACGTGCCCTAATGTCTTTACATGGTTGCCATTACCCACGAGGACATCGTCAAGGCCCCCAAAGCGCTATTGCATGACCACCTCGACGGTGGGCTACGGCCGGCGACCATCGTGGAGCTCGCGGACGCGGTGGGACACGAACTGCCCACCACCGACCCGGCTCTGCTGGGAGAGTGGTTCGTGGCCGCCGCCGACTCCGGATCGCTGGAGCGGTACCTCGCGACGTTCGCGCACACGGTGGCGGTGATGCAGACCGCCGAGTCGCTGCATCGGGTCGCCCGCGAGTGCGCGCTGGACCTGGCCGGCGACGGCGTGGTGTACGCGGAGGTGCGTTTCGCGCCGGAGCAGCACCTCGAACGTGGCCTGACGCTGGACGAGGTCGTCGAGATCGTGCAGGCTGGCTTCCTGGACGGCTCCGCCGAAGCGGCGGCGCTCGGCCGCCCGATCCGGGTCGGCACGTTGCTGACCGCCATGCGGCACGCCGCGCGTTCGCAGGAGATCGCGGAGCTGGCGGTGCGCTACCGGGACAACGGTGTCGTCGGTTTCGACATCGCCGGCGCGGAAGCCGGCTTCCCGCCCACCCGGCACCTGGACGCATTCGAGTACCTCCAGCGGGAGAACTTCCACTTCACCATCCACGCCGGCGAGGCGTTCGGCCTGCCCTCGATCTGGCAGGCCATCCAGTGGTGCGGCGCGGACCGGCTGGGCCACGGGGTCCGGATCGTCGATGACATCACCGGCAGCGACCCGGAGCCGGTGCTGGGACGGCTCGCTGCCTACGTTCGCGACAAGCGGATCCCGCTCGAGCTGTGCCCGTCGTCCAACGTGCAGACCGGTGCCGCGGCGTCGATCGGGGAACACCCCATCGGCCTGCTGCATGACCTCCGATTCCGGGTCACGGTCAACACCGACAACCGGCTGATGAGCGGCACGTCGATGTCGCGGGAGATGGCGCTGCTGGCCGAGGCGTTCGGCTGGAGCTGGGGCGAGATGCAATGGCTGACCATCAACGCGATGAAGTCCGCGTTCATCCCGTT
>JBKOWB010000383.1:0-3321 GCA_046724195.1 Actinomycetota bacterium | reverse complement strand
CTGATCGCGGCACTCGGTCCGGCCGTCGTGGACAACCTCGCCCGCACCGCGGCGCAGCTGGCCGGCGACGCCGCGCTTCTCGACTCGCTGGCGGAGGCGGCGCTCGCCTCCTGCCGGACTGAAGCGGGCCTGTCCGTCATGTCACTGGCCGGCATGGACAGCCCGATCCGAACGCGCGTCCTGCATGCCTGGGCCGGGGAGCTCGGCGCGCCCGGAGGGGCCCTTTCGCATCGCCACGTCGAGGCCCTCGATGCGCTGATCATGGGCTGGCACGGCCAGGGACCGACCGCCTTGCCCGGCGGGATCCTCGTAGGTCGCCGAGCGGGTGACCTCGTCCGGGTGGACCCGGACGTGTGAGAGTTGTCACTACTTGTTGTCGCTTCAACGGTCGGTTGCGGCATATCCCGCCCATTTCCAGCGGGCGGGCGGGCAAGTGACACAGGCCCGAGCACCGCAGGCCGTGCCCGATACGGCAGGCTTAAGCCATGGCTGAGGGCTGCTGGTACGACGCCGACATCGACCGAGTGATCATCTCTGAGGAGCAGATCCGCGAGAAGACCGCCGAGCTCGCCAAGCAGGTGTCCGCGGACCACGCCGACGTCGACGGCGGCTTGCTGCTGGTCTGCGTGCTCAAGGGCGCCGTCATGTTCATGGCCGACTTCGCCCGGGCCCTCGGCCGGTACGGTCCCAAGACGGAGATGGAGTTCATGGCCGTCTCGTCGTACGGGCAGGGCACCTCGTCGTCCGGGGTCGTGCGCATCCTCAAGGACCTGGACCGGGACATCACCGGCCGGCATGTGGTGATCGTCGAGGACATCGTCGACTCCGGCCTGACGCTCTCCTGGCTGCGGAAGTACCTGCGGTCGCGGCAGCCCGCGAGCGTCGACGTGGTGGCGCTGTTCCGCAAGCCCGACGCGATCAAGGTGCAGGTCCCGGTGCGCTACGTCGGTTTCGACATCCCGAACGAGTTTGTGGTGGGCTACGGTCTCGACTTCGCGGAGCGCTACCGCGAACTGCCGTACGTCGGCGTGCTCAAGCCGGAGGTGTACGCCCGTAGCTGAACGTTCCTGAGTGTCTTCTCAGGAAACGGGGCTTCCGTCCTATTTTGTGCTGACTGCCGCGTAAACGGGCTGTGGCCTCCGCTTGGCCGCGGGACAGGCTCACGGGTTCGGATGGCGCACCCACGGTGTACCGTCGAGTGACCGAAGGCGCAGCGTTATGTGCGCCGGAGGGTCGGATCGGATGCGGCCGCGCTCGGTCGACCGACCCGGCAGCCGCCCACGGCGGCGCCCCGTAAAGAGGTGATACCCAGTACCCAGGTGACCAGGACGCCGATCAGGAGGGTGCGGGCGCATCGGCGCCCGACAACAGTATGGAACGTACGCGTTTCTTCCGCCGCCCGGTGGTCTGGATCATTCTGGTGATCATCGGTGCGATTGCGCTGAGCTCATTTTTCACCAGTGGTCCGAGCTACCAGCGGGTAGACACCTCGGTCGCCGTCGAGCGCCTCAACCAGCCTGGAATCAAGAAGGTGCTGGTCAAGGACAAGGAGCAAACGCTCCAGATCGAGCTCGCCTCCCCGGAGCGCTTCAACGGCAAGACGACCGACAAGATCGAGACTCAGTATCCGTACGAAGTCACGAACCAGGTCTGGTCTGCGGTGCAGCAGGCCAAGGCCGCGGGCCGCGTCACGGAGACATACAACGCGACGGTGTCGGGCGACAGCATCCTGCTCAGCCTGCTCGTCAATCTGCTGCCCATCGCGATACTCGTGATCCTGCTGCTGCTGTTCATGTCGCAGATGCAGGGTGGCGGCTCCAGAGTGCTCAATTTCGGCAAGTCCAAGGCGAAGATGATCACCAAGGACGCACCGAAGACGACATTCGCGGACGTGGCCGGCGCCGACGAGGCGGTCCAGGAGTTGCACGAGATCAAGGACTTCCTGCAGAACCCGGCGAAGTACCAGGCGCTGGGTGCGAAGATTCCGAAGGGCGTGCTGCTCTTCGGCCCGCCCGGTACCGGTAAGACACTGCTCGCCCGCGCGGTCGCCGGCGAGGCCGGCGTGCCGTTCTACTCGATCTCCGGCTCCGATTTCGTCGAGATGTTCGTGGGTGTCGGTGCGAGCCGGGTCCGCGACCTCTTCGAGCAGGCCAAGTCCAACGCGCCGGCCATCGTCTTCGTGGACGAGATCGACGCGGTCGGACGGCACCGTGGCGCCGGCATGGGCGGTGGCCACGACGAGCGCGAGCAGACGCTGAACCAGCTGCTGGTCGAGATGGACGGCTTCGACAACAAGGGCGGCGTCATCCTGATCGCCGCCACGAACCGCCCGGACATCCTCGACCCCGCGCTGTTGCGACCGGGCCGCTTCGACCGGCAGATCCCGGTCGACAACCCGGACATGGAGGGCCGCAAGGCGATCCTGCGGGTGCACGCCAAGGGCAAGCCGTTCACGCCCGACGTCGACCTCGACTCGGTCGCCCGCCGGACGCCCGGCTTCTCGGGCGCCGACCTGGCCAACGTCATCAACGAGGCCGCGTTGCTCACCGCCCGCAACGAGAAGCGGGCGATCTCGAACTACTTCCTCGAGGAGTCGATCGACCGGGTCATCGCCGGCCCGGAGCGCCGTACCCGCGCGATGAGCGACAACGAGAAGAAGATCACCGCCTACCACGAGGGTGGGCACGCGCTGGTGGCGTACGCGCTGCCGCATTCGGCGCCGGTGCACAAGGTGACGATCCTTCCGCGTGGTCGCTCGCTGGGGCACACGCTCGTGCTGCCGACCGAGGACAAGTACACGCAGACCCGCGCCGAGATGATCGACACCCTGGCGTACGCGCTGGGCGGCCGGGCCGCCGAGGAACTCGTCTTCCACGAGCCCACCACGGGGGCCGGCAACGACATCGAGAAGGCGTCCAGCCTGGCCCGCGCCATGGTGACCCAGTACGGCATGAGCTCCAAGCTGGGCGCGGTCAAGTACGGCACGAGCGGGGACGAGCCGTTCATCGGGCGGACCATGGGGCACGAGCGGGACTACTCGGACTCCGTCGCCGCGGATATCGACGCCGAGGTGCGGGCGCTCATCGAGCTGGCACACGACGAGGCGTGGGAGATCCTGGTCGAGTACCGCGACGTGCTCGACGAGATGGTCCTCGAGCTGATCGAGAAGGAGACCATCACCCAGGCCGACATGGACCGGATCTGCGCCGGGGTGCAGAAGCGGCCGCCGATGGCCCCGTTCAACGGGTTCGGCAAGCGGCTGCCGTCCGAGGCGCCTCCGGTGCTCACCCCGGCCGAGCGTGACAAGCTCAAGGCGCAGGC
>JBKOWB010000441.1:0-6742 GCA_046724195.1 Actinomycetota bacterium | reverse complement strand
GCCGGGGTCCCGCCCGGACTCGGACGGGACCCTGCCGCGTACGTCCTACGAATCGCCGCCGGTCTCGCCGACCGGAGCCGCGCTGACGTCGTCGATCGCGTACTTCTTGGCCGCCTCGGCCGGCACGTGCGACGGCACCTTGCCGCGCAGCGCCAGCTGGCGCAGCGTGGCCACGGCGATCGACTCGGCGTCCACGTGAAAGTGCCGGCGCAGCGCGTGCCGCGTGTCGCTCATCCCGAAGCCGTCCGTGCCCAGCGACGTGTAGTCGTTCGGCACCCAGCGCGCGATCAGGTCCGGCACGGCCCGCATGAAGTCGCTGACCGCGATCGCCGGGCCCTCCGTGCCCTCGAGCTTCTGCCAGATGTACGGCAACCGCGGCTCGTCCGCCGGGTGCAGCAGGTTGTGTTCCTCGGATTCCACCGCGTCGCGCCGCAGCTCGGTCCAGGACGTGACCGACCAGACATCGGCGCCCACGTCCCAATCCTGGGCCAGCAGATGCTGAGCCTTGAGCGCCCATTGCATCCCGGTGCCGGACGCCAGCAGCTGCGCCCTCGGCCCGTTCGTCTCCGGCGCCGCTCGGTACTTGTAGATGCCCTTGAGCAGGCCCTCGGTGTCCACGTCGGACGGCTCGGCCGGTTGCACGATCGGCTCGTTGTAGACGGTGAGGTAGTAGAAGACGTTCTCCTGCTTCTCTCCGTACATGCGGTGCAGGCCGTTCTCCACGATGTGCGCGATCTCGAACGCGAACGCCGGGTCGTACGCCACGACGGCCGGGTTCGTCGCCGCGATGAGCAGCGAGTGCCCGTCCTCGTGCTGCAGGCCCTCGCCGTTCAGCGTGGTCCGCCCGGCGGTGGCACCGAGCAGGAAACCGCGGGTCATCTGGTCGGCCGCGGCCCACAGCTCGTCGGCGGTGCGCTGGAAGCCGAACATCGAGTAGAAGATGTACAGCGGGATCATCGGCTGCTGGTGCGTCGCGTACGACGTGCCGGCCGCGATGAAGCTGGCCGTGGACCCGGCCTCGTTGATGCCCTCGTGCAGGATCTGCCCGTCGGTCGCCTCCTTGTAGGACAGGAAGAGCTCCCGGTCCACCGACGTGTATGTCTGGCCGAACGGCGAGTAGATCTTGCGCGTCGGGAACAGCGAGTCCATGCCGAACGTGCGGGCCTCGTCCGGGATGATCGGCACCCACCGGGCCCCGAAGTCCTTGTCCTTCATGATGTCCTTGAGCAGGCGGACGAACGCCATCGTGGTGGCGACCTTCTGCTTGCCCGAGCCGCGCTTGACGTCGGCGAACCGCTCGCTCGGCGGGATCGCCAGCGGGATAGTGGTGGTCCGCCGCGACGGCAGGTACCCGCCGAGCTCCTTGCGCCGCTGCTGCAGGTACTGGATCTCGTCGGAGTCCTTGCCTGGGTGGTAGTACGGCGGCAGGTACGGGTTGTCCTCCAGCGCCGAGTCCGGGATGTCCAGATAGAGCCGATCCCGGAAGCCCTTGAGGTCGTCCAGCGTGAGCTTCTTCATCTGGTGCGTGGCGTTGCGGGCCTCGAAGTGCGAGCCCAGCGTCCAGCCCTTGATCGTCTTGGCCAGGATCACGGTCGGTTGGCCGGTGTGCTCGAGTGCCGCCTTGTAGGCCGCGTACAGCTTGCGGTAGTCGTGGCCGCCGCGCTTGAGGCCCCAGATCTCGTCATCGCTCATGTTCTCGACGAGCTTGCGGGTGCGCGGGTCGCGGCCGAAGAAGTTCTCTCGGACGTAGCCGCCGGACTCGCCCTTGTACGTCTGGTAGTCGCCGTCCGGCGTCACGTTCATGAGGTTGACCAGCGCGCCGTCGCTGTCGGCGGCGAGCAGCGGGTCCCACTCACGGCCCCAGATGACCTTGATGACGTTCCAGCCGGCGCCGCGGAAGAACGACTCCAGCTCCTGGATGATCTTGCCGTTGCCGCGCACCGGGCCGTCGAGACGCTGCAGGTTGCAGTTGACGACGAAGGTCAGGTTGTCGAGCTCCTCGCGGGCGGCCAGGCCGATCGCGCCGAGCGACTCGACCTCGTCCATCTCGCCGTCGCCGAGGAACGCCCAGACGTGCTGGTCGCTGGTGTCCTTGATGCCGCGGTTGTGCAGGTAGCGGTTGAACCGGGCCTGGTAGATCGCGTTCAGCGGGCCGAGGCCCATGCTGACGGTCGGGAACTCCCAGAAGTTCGGCATGAGCCGGGGGTGCGGGTACGACGGCAGGCCGCCGCCCGGGCGGGACAGTTCCTGGCGGAAGCCGTCCAGGTCGCTCTCGCTGAGCCGGCCCTCGAGGAACGCGCGGGCGTACATGCCGGGGGAGGCGTGGCCCTGGAAGAAGATGTGGTCGCCGCCGCCGGGGTGGTCCTTGCCGCGGAAGAAGTGGTTCATGCCGACCTCGTAGAGGCTGGCGCTGGACGCGTAGGTCGAGATGTGGCCGCCGACGCCGATGTCCGGGCGTTGCGCGCGGTGCACGAGCATCGCGGCGTTCCACCGGATGAACGCGCGGATCCGGCGCTCGATGAACTCGTCACCGGGGAACCACGGCTCCCGCTCCGGCGGGATGGTGTTGATGTAGTCGGTAGCGGTCAGCGGCGGGACCCCGACCTGCCGTTCCCGGGCCCGTTCGAGCAGGCGCAGCATCACGTACCGGGCACGTTTGGCGCCGTGTTCGTCGATGAGTCCGTCGAGCGACTCGACCCACTCGCTGGTTTCCTCGGGGTCGATGTCCGGAAGCTGGCTCGGCAGGCCGTCAGTGATCACCGGGCGCTTGCGTTCCGTGGCCACAGGCATTCCTCTTGTTCGATGTCGGACCGTGCGCCGCATTGTGTGTGACGTACGGAGTTGGTTCCATCCTGCCCCCTGGTCGGCACCTGCGTCACGTCACCCGGTGTACCCGCCGGTAACTACCCGTTCACGAAGGAGAAGCGAACCTGCCGCGTCGGGTTGTCCCCGTTCGGGTCGACCAGGCAGAGCGACTGCCAGGTACCGAGCGCGATCCGGCCATCGATCACCGGCAGCGTGGCGTACGGAGCGATCCACGCCGGCAGCACGTGGTCGCGGCCGTGCCCCTTCGAGCCGTGCCGGTGCCGCCAGCGGTCGTCCGCCGGCAGCAGCTCGTCGATCGTCGTGAGCAGGTCGTCGTCCGAGCCGGCGCCGGTTTCGATGATCGCCAGCCCGGCCGTCGCGTGGGGCACGAAGACGTGCAGCAGGCCGTCTCCCTCGGATTCGACGAACCGCGCCGCCTCGCGCGTGATATCGCGGACGGCCGGCCGGTTTCCGGTCCGGACGGTGATCACCTCAGTACGCATGTGCCGAGCGTAGTGACGGGTCCTACACGGTGACGTCGCGGCGGGTGAAGACCGCCGTGCCGAGGGCGGCCAGCACGGCCGTCGTGATCAGCAGGGCCAGCGCTCCGCTCCACTGGATGCCGTTGATCAGCGGGCTGCCGCCGAGATACCAGTGGAACGGGCTGGCATTGCGAGTCCATGCCAGCGCCTCCACCTGCGGGAAGACGCTGTTGGCGAGGTAGGCCAGCACGGCTAGGCCGGCGCTCGCGCCGAGCGCGACGGCCTTGCTGCCGGTGGCCGCGCCGATCGCGTACGCCAGCGTGCCGAAACACGCGCCGAACAGCAGCAGGTGCAGGTTCATGGCGAGGAAGCCGCCGGTGCCGACGCCGTCAAGCTGGAACGCACTGCGGACCGCGAGCATCGCGGCGAACAGCACCACCGCTACCGCGGCCATGCCGAGCAGCAGCCCGCCCAGGCGCTGCAGCGCCAGCGCGCGCCGGCTCACCGGGTGGGCCAGCACCAGGTCGAGCGTGCCGGCGTCCTCGTCGCCCGCGATGCTGCGCGCGCCGGCGGAGATCATGAACACGGCCAGGAGCAGCGGTACGAGCAGGCCGTACACGGCGCCGCCGAGGTAGCCCTGCACGGTGGTGATGTCGGTGTAGTTGAACGCGGCGAGCAGGTCCTGCGGGTAGGCGGCGATGGCCCTGGCCATCTCGGGCGACCGCATGGACGGCCAGAACGCGGCGTACATCAAAGCCACGGCGACGATCGCGACGGTCCAGCCCGGCAGGGACCGGCGGTCGTCCCAGAGCGACTTCGTGAACACGTTACGCAGTAACACTGTCGGCCTCCGGACGTGCGTAGAAGTGGAAGAAGATCTCCTCGAGATCGGGCTCCTCGCAGAGCAGGTCGACCACCGTGTAGCGGCTCGCCGCCTTGACCAGCTCGTCCGCGTGCCCGGCGAGCCGTCCGCGCACGGTCGGCCCGGTGACCGAGACATCGCTGAAACCGGGCAGCCGCTCGAAAGCAGATCGATCGAACGCACCGTCGAAAGTGATGGTGACGCCGCGCACCGCGCGTTCGCGTAGCGACTCGACGCTCTCGACGGTGACCAGCGCCCCGTCCCGGATGATGCCGACCCGGTCGGCGGTCTGCTGCACCTCGCTCATCACGTGCGACGACATGAACACGGTCGCGCCGCGTCGCTTGGCTGCCTGGACCAGGCGCACGAACTCCTGCTGCAGGAACGGGTCGAGGCCGGTGGTCGGCTCGTCGAGGATCAGCAGCTCGGGCTCGTGCATGAAGGCCTGGACGATGCCGACCTTCTGCCGGTTGCCCCGGGACAGACCCTTGATCTGCCGATCAAGATCGAGGCCGAGCCGGTCGGCCAGCTCGTCGATCCTCGCGGCCGCGACCCCGCCGCGCAGATTCCCCAGGTACGTGAGCAGCTGGCGTCCCGTCTGCCGGCCGTCCACGATGAAGTCGCCGGCCAGGTACCCGACCTGCCGGCGCACCTCGACGCCGTCGGCGCGCGGGTCGAGGCCCAGCACCCGGACGCTTCCGGCGGTCGGCCGGATCAGGTCCAGCAGGATCCGGATGGTGGTGGACTTGCCGGCGCCGTTGGGGCCCAGATACCCGTACACCTCACCGGTCTTGACCTCGAGATCCAGGCCCGCGAGGCCGCGGTTGCCCCGGCCGTACGTCTTGATCAGGCCATCGGTCTGGATGGCCGCGTCAGCCATAGTTCTGTCCCTTCCCTGCCTCGGAGCGCGCCTCTTCCTTGAAGCGCTCGATCAATTTGGGGATCTCGCGCTCGAGAAAGGCGTAGAAATCCCGATTCGTGCGCAGCCGTTCGGCGCCGGGGGCGTCCTCGCCGCCCACGACCTCGAGGCCGCGATCCATGAGTTGCCGGAATTGGGCGTACTTCTCGGAGCTCGCCGCACGCATGATCGCGTCGGGCGTCATCTCGTAGAACGCGCCGCGCCGCCCGGGCATGGGCACCCGGCGGACCAGGCCGGTGTTCTCCAGCATGCGGAGCCCGGCGCTGACCGACCCCTTGGACAGGCCGAGCGCGGCCGCGAGCTCCGCGCCGCTCTGCGCGGCCGGCATGCATATCAACAACCAACCCATGAGCTTGCCGTACGCCAGCGGGAGGCCCATGCCGGCGAGCACCATGGCAGCCTCCTCGGCGTACTGGCGTTCGGCGGTGACGTCCGTGGTCATCTCCGTTCCGAGTGTTCGAGGTTCCGTATGTTCAATAGGTTCTGAACCTTCAGATTAATCCGGCACGCGGTTGGTGTCCAGCGATGTGGCAGGGCTGGCACTCCTCCGTAATGCTGGGTCGCGTGACCACCCCGCAAAATCTCGACGAGCGTTTCCGGGATGCGGTGTCGGCCGTCCCGTCGCCCGAAACCCGCCGGTCGCCCGACGAGCCGATCCGTGACGGCGCCGGGCTCACCGGAACCCTGGCCCGGCAGCTCTTCGACGCCCAGCTCACCAGCCGGCACCTCGACCTCGCCGCGCGCTGGTTGCGCAGCTTCAACGAGGGCTTCTACACGATCGGCTCGTCCGGCCACGAGGGAAACGCCGCGGTGGCGGCCGCGCTACGCGTGGACGATCCGGCGTTGCTGCACTACCGGTCGGCGGCGTTCTACTGTGCACGCGCCGCGTCCGTCGATCCGGATCTGGTCGAGGCGATCCGGGACGTGCTGCGCGGAGTGGTCGCGTCCGCCAAGGAACCCATCGCCGGCGGGCGGCACAAGGTGTTCGGGCGCGCCGACCTGCAGATCATCCCGACCACATCGACGGTCGCATCGCACCTGCCGCGGGCCGTCGGCGTCGGCTTCGGCATCAGCCTGGCCCCCTCGTTGCGGGGCACGGACACACCGTGGCCGGACGACGCGATCGTGGTCGCCTCCTTCGGCGACGCGTCGATCAACCACGCCAGCGCCACCGCCGCGTTCAACGCCGCGGGCTGGTACGACCACGCCGGCGTACGGATCCCGCAGTTGCTGGTCTGCGAGGACAACGGTCTCGGCATCAGCGTGCCGTCGCCGGACGGATGGGTGGGCGAGGCGCTTCGCTCGCGACCCGGAATCCGGTACACCGCCGCGGACGGGTGCGACCTGGCAGCCACCTACGACGCCGCTGTCGACGCGGTCTCGTACGTCCGCGAGAACCGGCGGCCCGCGGTACTGCACCTGTCGATGGTGCGGCTCATGGGACATGCCGGCTCGGACGCCGAGATCGCCTACCGCTCGGCCGACGACATCGCCCGCGACCTGGACCGGGACCCGCTCATCGCCACCGCGAAGCTGCTCATCGAGGCCGGGCTGGCCAGCCCTGAGGAGATCATCTCTCGCTACGACGAGATGGGATGGGAGGTCCGGAAGGTGGCCGAGGAGGTGCTGGGCGAGCCGAAGCTCACCTCGGCCGCCGACGTCGTCGTTCCGCTC
>JBKOWB010000096.1:0-13255 GCA_046724195.1 Actinomycetota bacterium | reverse complement strand
GCGCGCCACCGCCGGGTTCGCGCTGCTCACGCTCATCCTGCTGTACGCGCTGGGCGACAACATCATCGAGAAGCCGGACGGGATCGCGATCTCCGCGATCTTCATCGCCGGGATCATCGTGGTGTCGCTGGTGTCGCGGATCAGCCGTACCACCGAACTGCGCGCTGACCGGATCGAGTTCGACGAGGCGGCCCGGCGGTTCATCGCGGACTCGATCGCCAACGACAACGAACTGAACATTATCGCCAACCGACGGCAGGCCGGCGACGCCGCCGAGTACTCGGCGAAGGAGAGGGAACAGCGCGGCATGAACCCGGTGCCCGGCGCCGGTGACGTCATCTTCCTCGAGGTGGACGTGGTCGACCCGTCCGAGTTCAGCGACGTGCTGCACGTCCGCGGCGTCGAAGTGGACGGTTACCGCATCCTGCGGGTGCAGAGCCCGGCCGCGCCTAACGCGATCGCGGCCATCCTGCTCGCGCTGCGCGAAGCCACCGGGATCCGGCCGCAGGCATACTTCGAGTGGGCCGAGGGCAGCCCGCTGGTGCATCTGTTCCGGTACCTGCTGCTCGGCCGCGGGGACACCGCGCCGGTGGTGCGCGAGATCATCCGCAAGAGCGAGCCGGACCCGGCCAAGCGACCCGGGATTCACGTGGGCTGAGCTTTCCAACCACTCTGACCGGCCCGCTCGTCGGTGTTGCGTTTTTGTCGGAGGGTGGTGTTACGCTCTTCCTAGTTAGAACGGGTGTTCGATAAGTTCGAACAATCGTTCCAACGGCTCGGGAGAGGTGATTCGCGGCGCAGCTCCCGGAGTGCGGCACCCGCGAAGTGCCGCACACGAGGTCCGGGCATTCGCGGGTCCGGGCCTGCATAAGGCAGGACCGTCGTCCGCCGCCCTCGACCCCCGGGCGGCGGGCGGCGGACCCGCCGGGACAGTCCGGCCGGGTGTGGTGTGGGGAAGCATCCGCACCCGGTCGGCTGTCCCACCGCTGCGCCTTCCTCCGCGGCGGTCGTTCGACCCGGCACGTCGGATGCGAAGCACGCGAGGAGAACGATCATGGTGATGCCCGGTTTGGCGCACGCGCCGACGGCTGCGGCCCAGGTGGAGGGCCCGTCCGTCCCCGCGCACATGCTGCCGCATCGCACGCCGGCCCAGTTGCTGACCATCGCGCGGCAGGGCCTCGCCGAGGCGGCGCAGACCCGGGCCGATGGGCCCCGTTACGCCACCGCACATCTCGCCGCGCTCCGTGCGGCCGCCGCGGTCCTCGCCGCCCGCGCCCGCCCCGCCGCGTCCACCCGGCGCAGCCGCGTCACCAGCGTCTGGTCGCTGCTCGTCCTGGTGGCCCCCGAGTTCAGCGAGTGGGCCAGCTACTTCGCCCTGGGCGCCGGCAAGCGGGCGGCCGCCGAGGCCGGCATCCCGCGCGTGGTAACCGCCCGCGAAGCCGACGACCTCCTCCGCGCCGCCGAGCAGTTCGTCGCCGTGGTCGAGTCCGCTCTGGGTCTCACCTACCAACCACCGCTGGCGGCATAGGCGTCGCGATGTCCCGCACCAGGACCGGGCGCCTCCGGCCGAGCGGGCTAACCAAGGGCCGCCAGCCGCCAGCCAAGGTCAGGCTCTTTTCGGCCGCGAGGGAAGTCGGGACAGCGACCTCAAGAGCGACCTCAAGGGGGCGCGGTCCCCGCCGAGCGAAGGCGAGGCAGAGCACAGCAAGGAGTGAGATGGCGGGGCGGATGATCAACGGGGCCGCCGCCCTTGCCGAGCTGATCCGGCCGGCGAGCGGCACCGATGAGCCGGGGGTGCATCGGGTGTTGCCGGTGCTGCCCGAGTTGAGCGGCCTGCTGCCCAGCCGCGGGCTGCGTCGGGGGAGCACCGTCGCGGTCGCCACCGGCCGTTCGGCGCCGGGCAGCGGCGGCACGTCCCTGCTGCTCGCGCTGCTCTCCGCCGCCTCGCGGTCCGGTTCCTGGTGTGCGGTCGTGGGCGTGCCCGCGCTGGGTGCACTCGCCGCCGCGGAGAGCGGCATCGCCCTGGACCGGCTGGCGCTCGTACCCAATCCCGGTCCGGATTGGCCCACCGTGGTCGCGGCCCTCATCGACGGCGTCGACGTGGTGGTCGCCGCCGTGCCGGGCCCGGTGTCCGCGTCGATCGCCAGCCGGCTCGTCGCCCGTACCCGGCAACGCGGCAGCGTCCTGATGCCTTTCGGTCACTGGGACGGCGCGGACGTGACCCTGCAGGTCATGTACGGCATGTGGGAAGGCCTCGGCGCAGGCCACGGCCGGTTGCGCCGGCGCGAGGTGACCATCACGGCCCGGGGCCGCGGCGCGGCGGCCCGACCTCGCGAAATCACCCTGTGGATGCCCGGCGTCACCACCACACCTCCTCCTGATCCGTCTCCCGCCATGCCGTCCCCCAACCTCCCGTCCACCGTTGCCCCAGCCCCAGCCCCCGCCTCAGCCACGGTCCCGACCTCGACTGGGGCTTCGACTCGGGCTCTGGTCCCCGTCGCGGACCCCACATCGGCTTCGGCTTCGACTTCGGCTCCGTCCTCGGCCGGGGGCACGGCCACAGCTCCGGGCTCGGGTCGGGCTGTGCGTCGGGTTGCGGCTTCGGGCGGGACTTCGGGCGGGACTTCGGGGTGGGCGGCGGCTTCGGGGTCCGGGCGGCGCCACTCGTCTCTGCCGGCGGTGTGCTAGCCGTGCGCGAGCGTTGTGGGAGCGGATTGACCGGGTTGGCGCGGCTGAGGGTCCGGTGCTCGACCGCCGCTCGGGGTCCTCGGCGTCGGCGCGCCCCCGAAACGGATCTTGTGCGATTCACCCGGGATTTCCGGGGCGTCCCGCACAAGATCGCGAGGGGGTCTCGGCTTGGGGGAGAGCCATGAGCGCGGGGCCGCGGACGTTGCTGGTCTGGTGTCCGGACTGGCCGGTCATCGCCGCCGAGATCGTGGAGGGGGTGATGGCGTCCGGGCCGGTCGTGGTGTTGCACGGCAATCGGGTGCTGGCCTGCTCCGAGGCCGCCCGCGCCGATGGTGTGCGGCGTGGACTCCGGCGTAGGGAGGCGCAGAGTCGGTGCCCGCAGTTGATCGTCGTGGAGCACGATCCGGGGCGGGACGCGCGTGCCTTCGAGCCGGTGGTCGCGGCCGTCGAAGAGGTTGCCGTCGGGGTGGAGGTGATCCGGCCGGGGGCTTGTGCGCTGGCTGCGCGGGGGCCGGCCCGGTACTTCGGTGGCGAGGAGGAGGCCGCCGAGCGGATCGTGGAGCAGGTCGCGCAGGCGTGCGCGGTGGAGAGCCAGGTCGGTATCGCCGACGGGGTGTTCGCGGCGGGTCTGGCCGCCCGCGCGGGGCGGATCGTCGCGTCGGGGCGTACCCGGGAGTTTTTGTCTGAAGTGCCGGTCGAGGCGCTCGACCGGCCCGAGTTGACCGACCTGCTGCGCCGGTTGGGGATCAAGACGCTCGGCGACTTCGCGGCGCTACCGGCCGCGGACGTGCTGACGCGGTTCGGGTTCGATGGGGCGCTGGCGCATCGGCTGGCTGGGGGCTATGACCACCGGCCGCTCGCGGTCCGGAAGCCGCCACCTGACCTAGACGTGACCGAAGAGTACGACGAGCCGCTCGAGCGGGTGGATGTGGCGGCGTTCGCCGGGCGGGTGCTGGCCGAGCGGCTGCACGATCGGCTCGCCGCACACGGCCTGGCCTGCACCCGACTCGGCATCGAGGCGGTCACCGCGGACGGCCAGGAGCTGCACCGGGTGTGGCGGCACGACGGCATGCTCACCGCGGCCGCCATCGCCGAGCGCGTACGGTGGCAGCTCGACGGCTGGCTCACCGGCGCCCGGCGCGGTGCCCCGGCAAGGCCCACGGCGGGCCTGGTCCGGTTGCGTCTCATCCCCGACGGTGTGCTCGTCCACCTTGGACTCCAGCCCGGCCTGTGGGGCGATGCCGGCGCCGAGCGCGAACGGGCGCACCGCGCCCTGAGCCGGATCCAGGGCCTGCTCGGCCCCGACGCCGTGGTCACGGCCGTCCTCGGCGGCGGTCGCTCCGCCGACGACCAGGTTCGCCTCGTCCCTTGGGGCGACGAACGCGTCCCGGACCGTCCCGCCGCGGATCATGCCGATCCGGTCCCGGGCGTGATCACCGTCCCGGTTATGGCCGTGACCCCCGACCCCACGCCGGTCGCCGACCTGCGGCTCGTCCCCGACGTGGGGCGGCACGATTCGGATGGTCCTTCGACCGGCGATGAGCTACCGGGTGAACGGCCACGACCCGGGCTGTCGTTGGTTGGGCCGGCGGAGTCGGCGCCGGTCCGGTCTTGGGCGCCGGTCCGGCGGGCGTCGGCAAGATCCGCTGAGGAAGCCGAAGATGGGCGGGCGGTCGCGCCGGGAGAGCTCGCCGGGAGTGTTGAAGATGGGCGGGTGGTCGCGCCGGTAGGACCCGGCCGGAACGGCGGGGATGGGCCGTCGGGGAAGGCGACCGGTGGGCGGCGGGTGAGCCGGCCCCCGGTGCTGCCACCGTGGCCGGGACGGCTGCCGAAGCCCGCGCCAGCGCTGGTGCTGGCCCAGCCGTTGGCCGCCGTCGTGGTGGATGCGGCCGGGGTGCCCGTGGGGGTGAGCGCGCGGCTCGAGCTGACCGGCGAACCCGCCGGCCTGCTCATCGAGAACGGGCGGCCCGTCGAGATCGCCGGCTGGGCCGGGCCGTGGCCGGTGGACGAGGGCTGGTGGGCCCCCGGGGAGGCGCGCCGCCGGGCCCGTTTCCAGATCGGCCTCGCCGACGGCCGGGCATTCCTGCTCTCGCTTTCCGACGGGCACTGGGCGGTGGAGGCCATCTATGACTAGGCGGCCGCTGGCCGGGCGGCCAGGGACCAGGACGGAGGTGCGGTGATATGGGCTTCCACAATCCGCGGATGTCGTGGTCCGAGCTGGAAGGCACGCTGTCCGGCCGCAAGAGCGACAAGCCGAGCAGCGAGAGGCCGAGCAACGACAGGTGGAACACCAAGACGTGGAATACCGGCAGGCCGAACACCGACAAGCCGGACCGCGACGAGCCGGGCAACGACAAACCGAAACCCAGGACGATCGGCGAGGACAAGAAGTTTCCCTACGCCGTCGATCCGCTTGCCGTGGACGCGGACGGCGGGGACTCGCCGGCCTGGAGCCGCAAGCGCCAGCCCTACGAGGCGCCCGCGCTGATCAAACCCCAGACCACCGTTCCGTACGCCGAGTTGCACTGTCACACCAACTTCAGCTTCCTCGACGGCGCCAGCCATCCCGAGGAACTCGCCGAGGAAGCGGCCCGCCTCGGCCTGGACGCGCTCGCGGTCACCGACCACGACGGGTTCTACGGCGTGGTCCGCTTCTCGCAGGCGGCCCGGGAGCTGGAGCTACCCACGATCTTCGGCGCGGAGCTCTCCCTCGACCTGTCCCAACCGCAGAACGGCGAGGCCGACCCGGAGGGCCGCCACCTGCTCGCACTCGCCCACGGCATCGAGGGCTACGCGCGCCTCGCCCGGACCATCGCACGCGGGCAGCTCGCGGGCGGGGAGAAGGGCAAGCCCGACTATGGCGACCTGGAGCAGGTCGCCGAGGTCCTGCGCGACCACGTCCTGGTCCTCACCGGCTGCCGCAAGGGCAGCGTCCCGTGTGCGCTCGCCACCGGCGGCGTCCCGGCGGCACGGCGCGAGTTGGACCGGCTCGTCGGCCTGTTCGGCGCGAGCAACGTCGCGGTGGAGTTGACCAGCCACGGCGACCCCTACGACGACGATCGCAACGACGTACTGGCCGAGCTGGCGGCGAACCGAGGGCTGCCGGTAGTCGCGACCGGCAACGTGCATTACGCGACCCCGGGCGGGCGCAAACTGGCGGCCGCCCTGGCCGCGGTGAGAGCCCGGCGCGGCCTCGACGAGATCGACGGCTGGCTGCCCGCGGCCGGCACCGCTCACCTGCGCAGCGGTGCGGAGATGGCCCGGAGGTTCGCCGCCTACCCCGGTGCCGTGGAGCAGGCAGCGATATTCGGCGAGGATCTCGCGTTCGACTTGAACCTCGTCGCACCCAAGCTGCCGGACTTCGAGATCCCGCCGGGGCATACCGAGATGACGTGGCTGCACGAGCTGACCATGCAGGGCGCGGCCGAACGGTACGGGCCGCCGGGAGCGAAACCGGAGGCCTACGCCAAGCTCGAATACGAGCTCGCGATGATCGAGGAGCTGGAGTTCCCCGGCTACTTCCTCGTGGTCTACGACATCGTGCGGTTCTGCCGGGAGAACAACATCTACTGCCAGGGCCGGGGCTCGGCCGCCAACTCGGCGGTCTGCTACGCGCTGTGGATCACCAATGTGGACGCGGTCGAGTACGGCCTGCTCTTCGAGCGTTTCCTCGCACCCGAGCGGGACGGCCCGCCGGACATCGACGTGGACATCGAGTCGGACCGGCGGGAGGAGGTCATCCAGTACGTCTACGAGAAGCACGGCCGCGAGTACACCGCGCAGGTCGCCAACGTCATCTCCTACCGGCCGCGGTCCGCCGTACGGGATATGGCCAAGGCCTTCGGGTTTTCGCCCGGGCAGCAGGACGCGTGGAGCAAGCAGATCGACCGGTGGGGCAGCGCCGCGACCGTCGACGTCGATGACATCCCCGAGCAGGTGGTGGCGTTCGCGAACGAGGTGCAGAACTTTCCCCGGCACCTCGGCATCCACTCCGGCGGCATGGTGATCTGCGACCGGCCGATCATCGAGGTGTGCCCGGTCGTGTGGGGCCGGATGCCCGGGCGCACGGTGCTGCAGTGGGACAAGGACGACTGCGCCACGATCGAGCTGGTCAAGTTCGACCTGCTGGGCCTCGGCATGCTGTCGGCGCTGCACTATGCGTACGACATGATCGAGTCCGACCTGGACATCAGCACGATGCGCCTGGACGACCCCGAGATCTACGAGATGTTGTGCCGGGCCGACTCGGTCGGCGTGTTCCAGGTGGAGAGCCGCGCGCAGATGGCCACCCTGCCCCGGCTGAAGCCCGAGAAGTTCTATGACCTGGTCGTCGAGGTGGCGCTGATCCGGCCCGGACCGATCCAGGGCGGCTCGGTGCATCCCTTCATCCGGCGCAAGAACGGCAAGGAGAAGGTGACCTTTCCGCATCCGCTGATGGAGAACGCGCTGGCGAAGACCCTGGGCGTGCCGCTCTTCCAGGAACAGCTCATGCAGCTCGCCATCGACGTGGCCGGGTTCAACCCGACCGAGGCCGACCAGTTGCGCCGCGCGATGGGCTCGAAGCGCTCGATCGAGAAGATGGAACAGATCAAGAGCCGGCTCTACAGCGGCATGGCCGAGCGCGGCATCACCGGCGAGCTCGCCGACGACCTGTTCCTCAAGCTCTCCGCGTTCGCCAACTATGGCTTTCCGGAGAGCCACGCGATGAGCTTCGCCTACCTGGTGTACGCCAGCGCGTGGCTCAAGCGCTACCACCCGGCCGCGTTCTGCGCCGCGCTGCTCAACGCGCAACCGATGGGCTTCTACTCGCCGCAGTCGCTGGTCGACGACGCCCGCCGGCACGGCGTCGAGGTGCGCCGCCCCGACATCAATCTCAGCGACGCGGCGGCCACGCTGGAGTCCACCGCTCAGACGCGGTGGGGCAGCGAGAAAGGCGAGCCGCCGTACGCGTGGGGGCTCGGGGGCCCGGCGGTGCGTATGGGACTGTCGAGCGTCCGTACGCTGGGGGAAGACCTCGCGAAGGCGATCGAGAGCGAGCGACGCGCGAACGGCCCGTACCGGAGCATGGCGGACCTGGCGCGACGCGCAGGGTGCGCGACCACGCACCTGGAGGCGCTCGCGACCGCCGACGCCTTTGCGGGTTTCGGCCTTTCCCGGCGCGAGGCACTCTGGGCGGCGGGCGCGGCCGCCCAGGACAAACCCGACAGACTTCCCGGTACGGTGACTGGCACGGACGCCCCTACGTTGCCCGGCATGGGCGACATCGACCGCCTCGTCGCCGACGTCTGGGCGACGGGCCTGTCGCCGGACTCGCATCCCGCCCAGTTCATCCGGGACCAGTTCGAGCGGGCGGGCGCGCTGCCGATCGCGAAGCTGGCCGCCGTCGAGGCCGGCACCCGGATCCGGGTCGGCGGCATCGTCACCCACCGGCAGCGCCCGGCGACGGCGGGCGGGGTCACGTTCGTGAACCTCGAGGACGAGACCGGGATGCTAAACGTCACATGCTCGCCCGGGTTGTGGCACAAGTACCGGCGGGTGGCCCGGACCAGCGCCGCGCTGCTCGTGCGGGGGCGCCTGGAGAAGGCCGAGGACGTGCTGAACCTGGTGGCGGACCAGTTGGAGGCGGTCACCCCGCCGATCAGCCCGGCGTCCCGCGACTTCCGCTGATTCGCGGATATGTTGCGGGCGTACCGGCGAATCTCACCTCGATGTCGAGACCACCTTCGGGACGGGCCCGGGGGACGACGGTGGCGCCGTGAGCCTGCGCGATGGCGCGGACGATGGCCAGGCCGAGTCCGTGTCCACCCCCGGTGCGCTGGGCACCCAACTGCTGGAACGGCTGGAAGAGCCGCTCCAGGTGGTCGGGTGGGACGACCGGGCCGGTGTTGCGTACCGAAATGGCCGCCCGCCCGCCGGTCGTGCCCGTCGCGACCTCGATCCACCCGCCTGCCACGTTGTGCCGCAAGGCGTTGTCGACCAGGTTCGCCACCAAGCTCTCGACCAGATTCGGATCCCCGGTGGCCGGCGCGGGTGCGAGCGCGATGTCCACCCGGATGGCATCCTGGCGGCGGCCCTGCACCGCGCGGCCCGCGATGTCGGCGAGGTCGAACGGCTCCCGCCGCTCGATGCCGCGCTCGCTGGTCGCCAGCGTGAGCAGCGCGTCGATCAGGCGTTCCTGGGTTTCCCCCAGGGCCAGCACGTCCCGGCACGTCGAGCGCAGCGTCCCGGCGGTGGCGTCCGGGTCGGTGAGCGCGACCTGGAGCAGGGCGCGTTCCGCGGTGAGCGGCGTACGGAGCTCATGCGAGGCGTTGGCGACGAAGTGCCGCTGCGACTCGAACGAGGCCTCCAGCCGGGCGAACAGGTCGTCGAGCGTATCGGCCAGGTCGGTGAACTCGTCGCGCCCGCGAAGCCCCAGACGGCGGTTGAGGTTGCTGGCGGAGATGTCCCGGGCAGTCGCGGTGATCATGCGCAACGGTCGCAGGAAGCGGCCGGCGATCAGCCAGCCGAGCACGAGCGAGACCACGGCAACGACCGCCAGGCTGACGGCGGGCCCGACGAGCGGCTGGTGGACGGTCACGTCCGGCGGAGCCGCCGAGCCCGCCGGCGCCGAGACCCGGGTATCCAGAAGCGGCACGGCGAGCAGCGCCGCGCCGGAGACGAAGAACGGCACGGCGTAGAGCAGGGTGAGCTGCGCCCGCAACGTCAATCGCATCACGGCTCTCCGATCCGGTAGCCGGCTTCCCGGATCGTGTGGATCACCGGTGGCTCGCCGAGCTTGGCCCGCAGCCTGCGCATCGTGGTCTTCACGGCGGTGGTGAACGGGTCGGCCGCCTCGTCCCACACGCGTTCGAGCAACTCCTCGGCGGACACCACCCGTCCGGCCGCGGCGAGCAGGCACTCGAGGACCGCGAACTCCTTCGGGCTCAGGTCCAGGCGCCGCCCGGCCCGGGTCGCGACCCTGCGGCCGGGGTCGAGCGTGATGTCGCCGTGCGCGAGCGTCGGCGGCACGGCGGTCACAGACCGGCGGCCGAGCGCCCGGATCCGCGCCACCAGCTCGGCGAAGTCGAACGGTTTGGGCAGGTAGTCGTCGGCGCCCAGGCCGAGCCCGTCGACGCGCTGCTGGATCGTGCCGGACGCGGTCAGCATCAGCACCCGGCTCGCCGAGTGCCCGGCCACGATCTGCCGGCACACCTCGTCGCCGTGCACCCCGGGCAGGTCCCGGTCCAGCACCACGACGTCGTAGCGGGTGACCGCCAGACGGTCCAGCGCGTCGGTGCCGTCGAGCACCACGTCGACCGCCATGCCCTCGCGGCGCAATCCCGTCCCGATCGTGCGGGCCAGGATCTCGAAATCTTCGACGACCAACACTCTCACCGGACCCACGATGCCAGGTCGGCGGTGTCAGCCCGGTGACACCGGGCTGACACCGGTGCCCGCGTACAACCGACGTCATATCGATCGGCGGGACAAGGGAGTGGCACATGATCGTCGTGAATGGTGTGCGGAAACGGTTCGGGCCGGCGGTGGCGCTGGACGGGATGTCGTTCACGGTTCGCCCCGGGCAGGTCACCGGGTTCGTCGGCCCGAACGGCGCCGGCAAGTCCACCACGATGCGGGTGATCCTGGGCCTGGACGCCGCGGACCAGGGCAGTGCGTTGATCGACGGACGGCCGTACCGGAGCCTGCGCGACCCGCTGCGCCACGTGGGGTCGCTGCTGGACGCCGCCGCGCTGCAGCCCAGCCGGACCGCCCGCAACCACCTGCTCTGGTTGGCCCACTCCCAGGGCCTGACCGCCCGGCGGGTCGACGCGGTGCTCGACATGGCCGGCTTGGCGGCGGTGGCCCGGCGGCGGGCCGGCGGCTTCTCGCTGGGCATGCGGCAGCGGCTGGGGATCGCCGCCGCGCTGCTGGGCGACCCGCCGGCGGTGATGCTGGACGAACCGTTCAACGGCATGGATCCCGAAGGCATCGTGTGGATGCGCGGCTTCCTGCGGTCGCTGGCCGCCGATGGGCGCGCGGTGCTGGTGTCCAGCCACCTGATGAGCGAGCTGCAGGACACGGCCGACCACCTGGTGGTGGCCGGCCGCGGCCGGGTCATCGCCGACGCGGCCGTCGCGGAACTGCTCGCGAGCGCCGCGGCCGACCGGGGGACGCTGCGGTCGCTCGAGGACGTGTACCTGCGGCTCACCCGGGACGCCGTCGAGTTCCGCGGCGGAGGCCCGCGATGAGCGGGTTCGGGCAGTTGCTGCGCGCCGAGTGGACCAAACTGCGGACGGTGCCCGGATGGGTCGGCGGCGTGTTGGCCGCGGCGGCGGTGATCGTGGGCCTCGGGCTGTTGCCCGGCATGACGGGGTCGTGCGGGCAGCACGGTCCGGGCTCGGAGTGCATCCCTCCGGTCGGGCCGGGCGGAGAGCAGGTGACCGACCGCTTCTTCTTCGTGCACCGGCCGCTGGCCGGCGACGGCTCCATCACCGTACGGGTGACTAGGCTGACCGGCCTGTTGCCTGCCCATCCGGACGAGCCCGCCGGCACGCGCAGCGGCGTCGCGCCGTGGGCGAAGGCCGGCCTCATCGTCAAGGACGGCACCCGGCCCGGGTCGGCGTACGCCGCCGTCATGGTCACCGGCAGCCACGGCGTACGGATGCAGTACGACTACACGCACGACGTCGCCGGCTCGCCCGGCCCGGTCTCCGCGAGCGCCCCGCGCTGGCTACGGCTGACCCGCTCCGGCGACACCGTCACCGCCGCGGAGTCGGCCGACGGCACCGCTTGGACCACGGTGGGCAGCGCGCGCCTGGCCGGCCTCCCGGCGACCGTGCAGGTCGGCCTGTTCGCCACCTCGCCGCAGTACGCCGAGTCGGTCCACGAGTCCGCCATGTCCGGCGCCTACGGCGGTCCCACGCAGGTCACCGCGGTCTTCGACCACGTCACCGGGGACGGCACCTGGACCGGTGAGGCGGTCGGCGAGGTCGCCGGCCTACCCGCCGGAGAGGTCGAGCAGGCCGGCGGGCGGTTCACCGTCACGGGGTCCGGGGACATCGCGCCGGCGGTGTCCGGCGCGGCCGGCGGCGGCACCACCGTCACCCAGACGCTCGTGGGCACGTTCGCCGGGCTGATCGCGGTGATAGTCGTGGCGGCGCTGTTTGTCACGGCAGAGTACCGGCGCGGCCTGATCCGGACCACCCTGGCCGCGACCCCGCGACGCGGCCGGGTCCTGGCCGCGAAGGCCGTCGTCGTCGGCTCTGTCGCGTTCGGGGCCGGGCTGGCGGGCGCCGCCGTCGTGGTCACGCTCGGCCAGCGGGTGCTGCGGGGTAACGGCGTCTACGTCTTCCCGGCCACCGCGCTTACCGAGGTGCGCCTGGTGGTCGGCACCGCGGCGCTGCTGGCCGTGACCGCTGTTCTCGCGCTGGCGGTCGGCGCGGTGGTCCGGCGCAGCGCGGCCACGGTCGCCGCCGCGCTCGTGGTGATCGTCCTGCCCTACCTGCTCGCGATGACGATCCTGCCGACCGGCGCCGCGCAGTGGCTGCTTCGGGTCACGCCGGCGGCCGCCTTCGCGATCCAGCAGAGCGCACTCCGCTACCCGCAGGTGAGCAACCTCTACACCCCGTCCGACGGGTACTTCCCGCTGGCGCCGTGGGCCGGGCTCGCCGTGCTCGGTGCGTGGGCCGCGCTCGCTCTCGGCCTGGCACTGGTGCTGTTCCGCGGGAGGGACGTATGAGTCGCCACGTCCTGCGCGCGGAATGGACGAAGCTGCGCACCGTACCGGAAACGCTCTGGCTTGTTCTCGCCGCCGTCACGCTGACCGTGGCCGCCAGCGTCGCGACGGTGGCCGCCACCTCCTGCTCGGCCCGCGGCTGCGCCTTCGACGTGGCCAAGACCAGCCTCACCGGGGTGGGGCTCGGCCAGGCCGTCGTCGCGATCCTGGCCGTGGTGGCGGTCGGCGGCGAATACAGCACCGGAATGGTCCGTACCACGCTCGCCGCGATGCCACGGCGGATCACCGTCCTGGCCGCCAAGGCGGCCGTCGTCACCGTCGTGGTGATGGGCCTGGCGGCCGTCGCGGTGCCGGCGTGCCTGCTCGCCGGACGGCTGATGCTGCCGTCGCTCTCCCTCGCCGACGGTCCGGTCCTGCGGGCGGCCGCCGGTTCCGTCCTCTACCTGGCCCTGGTCGGGTTGCTCGCCGTGGGCACGGCAACCGCCGTGCGGGACTCGGCGGCGGCCATCGGGATCGTCCTCGGCCTGCTCTACGTGTTCCCGATCATCGCCCAGGCCGTGTCCGATCCGGAGTGGCGGCGGCACCTGCAGCAGCTCGCTCCTATGAGCTCCGGCCTCGCCGTCCAGGCCACCACGCATCTCGACAGCCTGCCGATCGGCCCGTGGCAGGGACTCGGCGTCACCGCGGCATGGGCCGCCGCGGCACTACTCGCTGGCGGCCTGCGGCTCCGGCTGCGCGACGCGTGAGTCCGGGCCGGAACGCGGCCTGCGGCTCCGGCTGCGCGACGCGTGAGTCCGGGCCGGAACGCGGCCTGCGGCTCCGGCTGCGCGACGCGTGAGTCCGGGCCGGAAC
>JBKOWB010000435.1:0-13861 GCA_046724195.1 Actinomycetota bacterium | reverse complement strand
GCACAGCACGGGGTGAACACGATGTTCACGGCGCCGACCGCGATCCGCGCCGTGAAGAAGGAGGACCCGGAGGGAAGGCTGGTCGCCGGCCACGACTTGTCCCGCCTGCGGCTGCTCTTCCTCGCCGGCGAGCGGCTGGATCCCGAGACGTACGCGTGGGCCGGCGAGCGGCTGGGTGTGCCGGTGGTGGACAACTGGTGGCAGACCGAGACGGGCTGGCCGATCGCCGCCAGTCCCCGCGGGTTGGAGCCACTGCCCACGAAAGCGGGCTCTCCCTCCGTACCGGTGCCGGGTTACCGGGTGCGGGTGGTGGACGGAGCCGGCGCCGACGTCGCGCCCGGTGAGGACGGCTCGATCGTGATCGAGCTGCCGCTGCCGCCGGGCTGCCTGCCCACGCTGTGGCAGGACGACGCCCGGTATGTGAGGTCCTACCTGTCCGCATTCCCCGGCAACTACATGACCGGCGACGGCGGCCATTTCGACGCCGACGGCTATCTGTACGTCATGGGCCGCACCGACGACGTCATCAACGTAGCCGGACACCGCCTGTCGACGGGCGCCATGGAGGAGGTGCTGGCGGCCCATCCGGCGGTAGCCGAGTGCGCGGTGATCGGCGTCAACGATCCGCTGAAGGGCCAGGTACCGCGCGGCTTCGCGGTGCTCAAGAGCGGTGCCGATGTGGCTGCGGACGCGGTGCAGGCCGAGCTCGTGGCGATGGTCCGCGAGCAGATCGGGCCGGTCGCGGCGCTGCGCCAGGTCGATGTCGTCGCCGCGCTCCCGAAGACCAGGTCGGGCAAGATCCTGCGGCGCACCATGCGCGGGATCGCGGACGGCCAGGACGAGCCGGTGCCGTCGACGATCGAGGATCCGGCCGTCCTCGACGCGCTGCGCCCGCTCCTCAGGAATGGGTGAGAGGTCATTCACCGGAATAACCGTTCGACCGTTGTCGCATAGTCGCCGTAGCCTCGACGGCATGCAGAACTCACGTCTTTGCACGACGGCGCCGGGAGACCCCGGCGGAGACTGCTGACGTCTAGGCATTCATCCAGGCCCCGGGGCGGTACCGCCCCGGGGCCTGCGTGTGCCGGCGGGGTCCGCTCCGGGCGTACTCGGAGAAGGAGACCGTGATGGTCGACCACCGCAAGCTCGGCCGTGAGCTCGAGCTGTTCCACTCCGATCCGCTGGTCGGCGCCGGCCTGCCCATCTGGCTGCCGGCCGGCGCCGCCGCGCGGCAGGCCGTCGAGGACCGCATCCGCGAACGCGAGCGCCGCGCGGGCTACCAGCACGTGGTGTCGCCGCCGCTCGGCAAGCGCGAGCTGTACGAGCTGTCCGGGCACGCGGACCACTTCGGCGACGACATGTTCCCCGCCATGCGCATGTCCGCCGACGATGAACTGGTGCTGCGGCCCAGCCTGTGCCCACATCATGCGCTCGTGTTCCGCGCCCGCGGCCGGTCCTACCGCGAGCTTCCACTGCGGATCGCGGAGCTGGGCGGCATGTACCGGGCCGAGCGCTCCGGCGTGCTCGGTGGGCTGAGCCGGGTCCGGGCGATCTCGCTCAACGACGGGCACACCTTCTGTGCCCCGGAGCAGGTCGTGGACGAGATCGGCAACGAACTGGCACTGATCGGGCAGGCCCATGCCGAGCTCGGCGTGCGGGTGTCGAGCGTCCGGCTGTCGCTGCGCGGGGACGGCGGCAAGTTCGTCGACGACCCCTCGATGTGGGCGCGGGCCGAGGCCGTGCTGCGCGAGGCGCTCGCGCGCGCCGGGATCGACCATGTCGACGCGCCCGGCGAGGCCGCGTTCTACGGACCCAAGATCGACTTTCAGGTACGCGACGACGCCGGTCGCGAGCTGACCCTGTCCACCGTGCAGGCGGACTACGGCAAGCCGCACCGGTTCGGGCTGTCCTACGCGGCCGCCGACGGCTCCCGGCAGGTGCCCGTCATGATCCACCGAAGCATGGTCGGCAGCATGGAACGCCTGTTCGCCCACCTTATCGAGGTGCACGCGGGCGCATTCCCGGTGTGGTACGCCCCGGTGCAGGTGGCGGTGCTGCCGGTCGCCGCCGGGCAGGAGGAAGCGGCCGCCGGTTTCGTACGAGCCGGCATCGAGGCCGGGCTGCGGATGGAGGCGTCGGTCGGGGTCTCGCTCGCGTCGCGGATCCGGCGGTGCGCTCAGCGCAGGGTGCCGTACGTCGCGGTCATCGGCGAGCGGGAGGCGGCCGGCGGTGACGTGGCACTGCGCCTACGGGACGGCAAGGAGCTGCCGCCGATGCCGGGCGCCGAGGCGCTGCGCGTGGTCGCCGACGCGGTGGCGGCATATCGGTAACGCCGCATGGAGCCATATTGATGTATTCGTGAACCGGAAGAGGTATTTGTGCTATTCAAAGTGACCGGATCGCCGGAGCATCTTCTCTTACCGGGGCGGCGGGTCAAGACTGGCCAGCAGACCCATCCGTCCAGCGAAATGTATCGTTGCCCATTCGATTCGGAAATGGAAGCGGCGATGGGTCGAGTCAGGACACCTTCCGACCACGAAGGAGAACGATGTCCAGAAGTCCCGCCGCCGCATCCACCGCTGCGGCTGCCGCACTGGTCACGGTGATCGGCTTCCTCAGCGTCCCGAGTGTCGCGTCCGCGGCGCCGTCCGCGGCGCCCAGCATCCGGCATGTACACAAGGTCGGCACCGGCTCGTACCAGCAGACCGGCACGGGGTCCGGCATGCCCGCCGCGCTGTCCACCGAGATCCCCCGCTCGTTCGAGCCCGAGGAGGGCCTTGCGGCGTCTGCCCAGGGCGCGACGGCCGGCGCGGATCGCAGCCTGGCGTCGCCGTCCAGCGTCCGGAAGGCGAGGGGCGCGGCCGGGGCGCAGGCCGCCGGGAGCGTGATCCGCACCGGTCCCCAACTGGTGACCAGCTTCGATGGGATCAACCACCGCGACCACCGGACCGCCAACAACGGGAACCAATTCAGCGTCGAGCCGCCGGACCAGGGCCTCTGCGTCGGAGCGGGACACGTCGTCGAGGCGGTCAACGACGCCTTCCAGGTGTTCAACGCCGACGGCACCGACCAGACCGGCGTGGTGGACCTCAACACGTTCTTCGGCTATCCCCCCGCGATCAACCGGACCACGGGCACCTTCGGCCCGTTCGTCACCGACCCGAGCTGCCTGTTCGACCCGACCACCGGCAGGTTCTTCCTGGTCGTGCTGACGCTCGAGACGACGCCGGATGAGGGCGACTTCACCGGACAGAACCACCTCGACATCGCGGTGACGGCAGACCCGACCGGCACGTGGAACGTCTACCGGCTCGACGTCACCGACGACGGCACCAACGGCACCCCGGTGCACCCGAACTGCCCGTGCATCGGCGACTACCCGCACATCGGGGTCGACGCCAACGGCTTCTACCTCACGACGAACGAGTACTCGTTCTTCGGACCCGAGTACAACAGCGCGCAGATCTACGCGTTCTCCAAGCGGGCGCTCGCCCGCGGCGACGCCGACGTCCTGGTCACCCAGATCGACACGACCGGTGCGGACAACGGCCTGCCCGGCTTCACGATCTGGCCGGCGCAGTCCCCGACCACGGACGACTACGACACGTCACAGCGCGGCACGGCATACTTCCTGTCTTCCAACGCCGCCGAAGAAGCCACTGGCACCGACGAGAACGTCTCCGACACCATCGTCACCTGGAGCCTGACCAACAGCCGATCGCTCGACACAGCGGCGCCGGACGTCCGGCTGCACGACACCCGGGTGGGTGTCCGGACGTACTCGCTTCCGCCGAAGGCCAACCAGAAGGTCGGGCCGATCCCGCTCGCCGAGTGCCTCAACGACGACCCCTGCGCCACCTTCTTACTCGGGGCGCCCGACCAGTTCAAGCCGGAGGTCGAGTCCACCCTGGACAGCAACGACACCCGGATGCAGCAGGTCACCTACACCGACGGCAAGCTCTACGGAGCACTCGACACGGCCGTCACGGTCGGCGGGGCCACCAAGGCCGGCGTCGGCTGGTACATCGTGCGGCCGACGTCACGGTTCGGCTCGGTGCGCGCCCGCCTGCTCAACCAGGGCCAGCTCGGCCTGGCGGGCAACAACCTGACCTACCCGGCGATCGGTGTCAACGCCGACGGCCGCGGCGTCATGGCCTTCACCCTGGTCGGCGACGGCTACTACCCGTCGGCGGCGTATGCCGCGTTCGACGGACGGACCGGTGCCGGCACGATCTACCTGGCCAAGGCTGGAGTGGGACCGCAGGACGGCTTCAGCGGCTACCGGGTGTTCAACGATCCGCCTCGCCCCCGGTGGGGTGACTACGGCGCGACCGCCGTCGACGGGAAGAGGATCTGGATCGCGAGCGAGTACATCGGCCAGAGCTGCACGCTGGCGCAGTACACCGCGGCGCCGTTCGGCTCGTGCTCGGGCACCCGCACCGCGCTGGCGAACTGGTACACCCGCATCAGCCTGATCAAGCCCTGAATCCCGAGGACCACCCCGGGCCGCTCCGACCGGAGCGGCCCGGGTGGTCTGCGGTATCAATGGGTCGAACGGGACTGATCAACCCGATCACCGAACGCGTCCAGGAACTTGTCGCGGAAGCCGTCCATACCCCACACCGGAGCATGTGGATCCGGGCTCAGGCCGTCCTGCCAGCCCCAGCCCGAGATCCGGTCCAGCACGGCCGGGTCTCGGGCGACGATCGTGACCGGCACGTCGTGGCTGGCGTCCTGGCCGCTGACCATCGAGGCGGCCTGGTGGTCGCCGAAGAAGACGAGCACGAGGTTCCTGTCGCCGTACGTCGCCGCCCAGGAGACCAGGCTGTCCACCGAGTACGCGATCGACTTGGCGTACTCGGCACGGATCCTGGCCGGGTCCTTCCACACCGTAGACTGCTTCTTGCCATGCGCGGCGATGGGCCCGTAGACCGAACCGTCGCCGACGGCGTTCCAATCGACGAGCTTCGGGATGGGCGCCCACGGCTCGTGGCTCGACGTGAGGGTGATCTCCGCCATCATCGGGCTGTGCTTCGCCTTGCCGTACACGTTGCGCTGGAAGGCCGCGAGGGTGTACTGGTCGGGCATGCTGGACCAGCCGAAGCGCGGGCCGCGGTAGCCGAGGTTTCGGGCGTCGTACACCTGGTCGTACCTGTAGAAGTCGCCCTCTTCACCCCAGTCCGTGGTGTTCCCCGGCTCGACGCCGACCGTCTGCCAGCCGGCCCGGCTGAAGGCGCTGGCGAGGGTCAGCCGATCGCTCTTGATGAGCTGGCGGTAGCGCTGCGGGTTGTCGACCCAAAGACCGGACTGGAACGAGCCGTGGGCCAGCCAGCTGCCGCCGCCGTACGTCGACGACGTGAGGAAGGCGCTGCGCGCCGAGAACCCGGCCGCGGCAAGCTGCTGGGCACCCGCGGCGAGCGCCGGCTTGACCAGCGCACCCATCTGCGGGTCTTCCAGCGCGGACCGTCCGTAGCTCTCCACGACCCCGAAGACGACGTCCTTGCCGCGCAGCCCGGCGAGCAGCTCGTTGGCCGGGACATCGCGGTACGGGTCGGTGCGCAGCGCGGCGGCGAACTCCTTCTGGTCCCGCAGCGACGCGGGCACCTTGAGCACCGCCTTCTTGGCCATCGCGGCGGTGGTGTCGGAGGCTACCGGCGCGCCGGGGAACAGTTGCGTGCCGACCATCGCGAAGGCGACCCAGGCTGCGACGAGCGCCGTGACGGTCGCGGTGGCGGGCCGGTGGTACCGGGCCGCGAAACCGGCCACGCGCCGCACCGACAGCGCGAGCACGGCGAGCACGGCGAGCCCGAGTACGGCGGCTCCGATCGCGGCGCCGGTCGCCGCGGGCCGGCCGTACATCGCGATCAGGGCGTTGTAGCCGTCGCCCAGCAGCGGCCAGTCCAGCACCGGATCGAAGCGCCGGCCGAGAACCGTCAGGAAGCCCATGTTGAGGATCTTCAGGATGGTCAGCGCGCCGAGGCCCAGTCCCAGAAGGGTCGCCACCACCCGCCGCGCCCGCGTGGGCAGCGCGATGAGAATCGCGGCGCCGACGATGCCCTCGAGCGGGATGCGCAGAAACGCGCCCGGCACGAACGCGCCCGGCTTGAACCGGGCCAACTGGTCCGGTACCACGAGCGCGACGAAGACGAGCAGGCCGGCGGCCGCGGTCAGCGTTCCGGCCAGGATGCGGTGCCAGGGCCGGTCGTCGCGGCGTGGAGCGGCCGCGGCCTCATCCTCACGGCTCGTCGGTTCCGGGACGGGTGGCGGACGAAGGCGCGTGATCAGCGACAACCCGACGATCCTTAGGTCTGGGACACCCCGACGGCGGTGCGTGAGCGCGCATACCGTCGCGTGCCGGGCGGGCGGGACAGGCGCCCCCGAAGGGCCGCATGCCACCTGGTACGGACGCCGCCCGGAATCGGTTCACCAGCGGCCCGGACGGCTCAGGCCGTCATGGCTTTGTGGCGACGTGCCACGGCTGGAACGCGTTCGTGACCCCGGCCAGGGCCGGGCGCAGCTCGGGGTGGTGGCGGAGCAGGACGGTCACCATCGTGTTGTCGTCGATCCAGGCGAGCCCCGCGCCCGTGTAGACCTCGGGCCTGTAGTACTCGGTGAAGAACCGGTCGCTGTTGAGCCGGCGGGACGCCATCAGGATGAAGATGCGGAACGCGGTGTCGCTGAACGCGAATCCGGCCGGTAGCCGTTCGGCGAACATGCCCACCATGAGGTCGATCTTCTCGACGTCTCCGCCGTACGCCGCCTTGATCTGTTCGGCCCATTCCGCGTTGCCGGTCAGCTCCTCGAAGGTCCGCACCGGGTCGAGGTGCAACAGCCGCCGGAACTCGTTGTAGCGCGGGACGCCCAGCTCGCGCGTCCGCAGGATATCGGTGGCGGCCAGGTCTTGCAGGTGCCCGTCGGGGCGCTCGTACTCCTGCAGGAACTTCGGGAAGTTGTGCAGCGTGACCAGACCGGGCGGCAGCGTGCCGAAGCTGTACAGCAGATCGGTCATGGCGATGTCGGCCATCAATTTGATCGCCTGCGGGCCGGCGAGATCCCGGAACGACGCCGCCCGCAGCTGCCGGTCGTCCGACGAGGCGCGCAGGCTCCAGTCGTCGCGTACCAACGGGTGCATCCGGTAGACGGCGACGAACTCCTCGGTCAGCGCGAACGGCACCCCGAAGTGGTCGGTCGGGCCGCCGGGGATACCGCTGATCACCTCGCTGGAGGAGATCCGGCCGAACAACTTGTGCACCCGCTCGCCCGCGATGCCGAACCAGTTCGCGCGCAGCGCGGCGACGGTCGTCGGGTGGCTGATGACGGCCGGCGTCCATTCGACGGTGTGGATCTTCGCGATCAACGCGGCGTTGACCAGCCGGGCCCGTTGGAAGATCTCCTCGTCGGTCCAGGACGGGTAGCCGTCGCGCAGCATGTCGCAGATGGCGTTGTGCTCGCGGGTGAACAGCGTCTGCATGATCGCGAGGCCGAGCCAGAAGCCGGGCTGCTTGGACGGGTCCTTGTCCGGGTCCGCAGGCACCGGGAGGTGGCCGGTGTCGGTGACCCGCAGCTTGCCGTCGACACCGCTGCGCCGTTCGCGCTGCTCCTCGATGCTGCCGCCGTAGATCTGCGACGCGTCCCACCAATGCGAGTTCACGTTGATGGTGGTCGGTGGCATGGCATCGGCGTCCGCCAGGCGGGTGGGGTCGGCCGGCGTCCGCATGATCGTCATCGGTCGCCGCGGCCACGGGTCGTCCTCGGCCAGCGGCACCGTCCACGGGTTCTCCTTCGGGCTGGCGCCGTGGCTGAACCAGTCCCTGATCATGAACTGCAGCCACGCGGCGACCAGCGAGTTGACGGTCGGCGCCGGCACGAATTCGGTCCGCGTGAGCAGGGCGCGGCTGATGTCGCGGGGATTGGGCGACATGACGTCGGCGTCCTCGGGCCGTACGACGCTCGCGAGCGGGATGTTGCGCCCGAACCGCGAACCCGCCATGCCCATCCGCGGATTCGCGAGGTCGTTGTACGTGCCGTCGGTGGTACGGCTGACCCGGTGGTCCGGCGTGGAGGGCCCGACCGGGGGAAGGTTCACCGCCGGCAGGCTCGAGGTGTCGTGCAGGTTGTCCCGGCGCAGGCGCGTGCGCAGGCCGATCAACTCGGCCAGGCCGGCCAGCAGTGGCAGGCGGTCCCAGCCCACGCGGCGGTCGACGTACTCGGTGATCGCCAGATAGAGCTCCGACAGCTGCCGCGCGGGCGTACGCCGTTCGATCTCGGTCATCGGACCCTCCTCCGTCCCCCGGCCGGCCCGGCGTTTCGAGCCGCACCATCGCATCGTTCGCGACGGAGCGCGCGCACGCTGTCACCAAACCGATCGCGGGTGGTGCCAATCACCCGACAGCGGACGTCCGCGAGTCGACCGGTGGGCGACCCGTTCCCGTCCGCTCGGGACGGTCAGCGGCCGCCGCCCCGGACGACCTCGGCGACGGTACGCAGGATGACCTTCACATCGAGCCAGAGCGACCAGTTCTCGATGTAGTAATTGTCGAACCGGGCGCGGTCGGAGATCGGCGTGTCACCGCGCAGGCCGCTGACCTGTGCCAGACCTGTCAATCCCACCGGCACCCGATGCCGCATGGCGTAGTCGGGATAGTCGGCCGAGAACCGGTCCACGAAGAACGGACGCTCCGGGCGCGGCCCGACGATCGTCATGTCGCCGCGCAGGATGTTCCACAGCTGCGGCAGTTCGTCGAGGGACGTGCGCCGCATGAACCGTCCGACCGGTCCCACTCGCGGGTCATCGGCCACCGACCAGCGGGTCTGCGACTCCGTCTCGGTGCTGGGCCGCATCGAGCGGAACTTCACCAGCTGGAACGGCTTGCCGTAGCGGCCGACGCGCAGCTGCCGGAAGAAGATGCCGGGTCCGCCCTCGAGCCGGGCGGCGACCGCGCAGATCAACAGGATCGGGCTCAGCATAACGAGCGCGACGGACGCGGCGAGGATGTCGGACGCCCTCTTGACCGCCCATTTCGGACCGGTCAGCACGGGCCGGCTCACCCGTGCGACCGGGATGGCACCGATGTGGTCGGGCATGCCGTGGTGGGCGCGGAACTCGCGCAGCCTGGGCACGACCCACAGGTCGCACGCCGTGATGCCGGGCAGGCGGGCGATCCGCAGCAGGGTCTCGTCGGAGCAGTCGACGTCGGCGATGATGACCACCTCGCAGTCGACGCGGCGGACCACGTCCTCGATGTCGTCGAGGCGGCCGAGCAGCGGCAGGATGGCCCCGTGTTCGTGCGGGGTCGCGTCGATGTCGACGAATCCCGCGAAGCGCAGGCCGTACTGCGGGTATCGGCGCAGTAGCCGGGCCAGCTCGATGGCGACCGGGCCGCCGCCCAACACGATCGCGGAGTGCTCCACCCACCGCCGGCGACGCGCCACGATGACGGCCGTGCGGGTGATCGCCCGACCGATCAGGACCGACAACGACGACACCGCGACGACCCGCAGGTAGCCGCCGACGTACGCGACGGAGTCGTGGCGCTGCGCCGCGATGATGCCGACGACGGCCGCGGAGGCCAGCAACCGCACGCAGAGGCTTGGCAACTCGTCGAGGAAGCTGACGTGACGGCGGCCGGTGTACAGGCCGCCGAGGACCAAGGCGGCCACTGTCACGAGGCCCGCGACGATGACGCCCTTCCAGTACTCCCGGTTCCAGCTCAGCGGGACGAGAAACGCGGCCAGGTCGACCGGCAAGGCCAGCATCCACGCCCGCAGCGGTCGCGCCCGGTGTGCGGGCGGCGAACCGACGTGGGGCGGGATCACGGCCGGGCCGGCTCCGGAAACCGGCGGGAGCGCCGTTGTCCGCTGCCGTGGGAGGGGTGTGACGGGTGAGTCGACTAGCGACAGACCCACGTCGCCGTCGTGGAACACATTCACCGCCCGCGCGAACGGGCCGCTCTTGGCCATGCACTCCCCCGATGTGCGTGCGGACCGCCCTGACGCACGGTCTGAACACCGGCAGCATCGTACGGCCAGCCGTCCATGTCTATCCACCCCGTTCGACAGTGCCGGTCGTTCGTGGGGTACCGCGGCTTGCCGCGCTCGGTACGATCACCGCCATGCCAGGGCAGAGCTCCACCGACCTCGATGCCACCCAGGATGCCGATGCCGCGACCGGACAGCCGCCCGGCGGCGCCGACACGTTGCAGCGCCGCCGGCGCCGGCGGCGCATCCTGCTCATCCTGCTGGCTGTCTTTGTCCTGCTCGCCGGCACCGGCGTGGCGGCCGTGGCCATCTACGTCCGGTCCATCGACAAGAGCGTCTCGCGCATCGAGGCCTTCGACCAGGTGCCCGAGCAGACCCGCCCGCAGAAGGTTGAGGTGGCGGGCGACGCGATGAACTTCCTGGTGCTGGGCAGCGACACTCGCGACCCGCAGAGCACCGGTGGCTCGCGCAGCGACACCATCATCCTGCTCCATCTGCCCAAGGATCGGTCCAGCGCCCAGCTCGTGTCGATCCCCCGCGACACGTGGGTGCACGTGCCGCGGAGCAAGGACGGCCGGCGCGGGGACGTCAACGCGAAGATCAACGCCGCATTCGCCTGGGGCGGCGCGCCGCTGACGGTGCAGACGGTCGAGGCTTACACCGGCGTCCGCATCGACCACGTCGTCATGGTCGACTTCGCCGGCTTCAGGGAGATCGTCGACGCGCTCGGCGGGGTGACCGTCGACGTCGAGAAGGACTTCACCTCCACGCATTCCCTGAGCCCCGGCAATGTCCGGCAGTTCCACAAGGGACCGCAGACCATGGACGGCGCGACGACGCTGGACTACGCCCGTGAGCGGTATGCGTTCTCCGACGGCGACTTCGCGCGGATCCGGCACCAGCAGCAGGTCATCAAGGCGATCCTCAGCAAGGCCTCGTCGGGCGGCATCCTGACCAACCCAGGCCGTCTCAACGCCTTCCTGCGCGCCACCGCCGACTCTGTGGCGGTCGACGACACGCTGAACACTGTCGACATGGCGACACAGCTGCGGCACCTGCGCAGCGACAACCTGACGTTCTATACGAGCCCCAGCGCCGGCACGGGCAGGAAGGGCGACCAGAGCGTCGTGTTCCCGGACACCGCCAAGGCCAAGGTGTTCTTCGACGCGGTCCGGCGCGATGACGTGGCGGAGATCGCCGCCACCGGCACGGTCCGGTAACCCTCAATCCTCCGACGCGAGGACTACCGCCGGCGCGCGCTGCGACGGAATGGCGGGCCGCTCGTCCATTGTGTCGACGGACGATCGGACGCGCACCGCGAACCATGACACCACCAGCGCCTCGCACACCGCCAGCTGCAGGAACAGGTCCCCGGTAGTGCGGACCCACAGGACGGCGACGGCGAGGCCGCCGAAGGCCACCAGCCGGGAACCTAGGGCTGAGACGAGGAATCGGCGGGGCGCCGCGCGGATCATGTGGCGGATGGCGAGCCACGTCGATGCCATGACGGCGGTCTTGTATGCGCAGTACAGGGCTACCGCTGCCAGGCTCGCCGCCGCCAGATCGGGCGACAGCAGCCCCCGGACGGCAGGGCTCGCGATCACCACCGCGGAGATCACCACCAGCAGCGTGACGGTCAGCGCCCGCGGAGCGGTCCGGAACCGGCTCGCGCGGCCCCCGACGATGTCCTCGCGCGTGGTCGCCGACAGGGCCACGTGGAACGGGCCGAACGCGAGGTCCATCGCCCTGAGCACGACGATCGCCGCCGGTCCGGCCAGCGCGCCGGCGAACGACGGAAGCGCGACCACGAATCCCAGATCGACGGCCGCGGCCGTGCAGTAGGCCGAGCCGACCCGCACGCTGCGCAGCACGCCGGGTTTGATCTGCCCCTCCGCGACCGGCCGGCGCGTCGCGAGCGCCCACGCCAGGACGACTACCTGCACCGGCACGGCGGCGACGTCCAGGCGGATGCCGGTCGCCGCGAACGTTGCGGCGGTGAGCAGCGTCCCGAGGGCGACCAGCTGCGGCACCAGGTTGGCCCGGCGCCGCGAACGGGTCTTCGCCATGGCCCAGAACAGCGCTTCCAGCGGCAGCTGGAGCAGGACGGGCGCGACGACCAGCAGCCGGTCCGCGACGCCCGTCTCGGGTAGCGCGACGGAGACGGCGAGGAGCCCGACCGACCCGACGGGAAGGACGACCGCGACCGCGGCGCGTATCGCCCACGACTCGGCGTTCCAGGCGGGCGGCACGACGCCCGCCGACTGCGGCCGCCCGACGAGCGCCTCGATCAAGGTGTACGGGATGGCGAGCAACGCGCCCTGGAACGCCACCAGCGCGACGTGCCGGGTGTCCACCCACGACGCCAGCAGGAACACGCTGAAGCTGGACAGCCGGGTCAGCGCCTGCACGGACAGCTGGGATTCCTGCAGCCGGCGGATCGGGTTCATCGCCCGTTCGGCGCCGTCGTTGGTGGCGAGCCGCATCAGCGTGCCATCTCCCGGGCGAGGTCCTGGGTCGCCACCGCCCAGGACCGGCCGGCGACGGCTCCCGGCGGCGCGGACCGGTCGATCCGCCGGAGCGCCCGGGTAAGCGCCGCCGCCGTCCAGCTTTCCATCCGGATGGCGGCGCAGCCGGTCGCCTCGTGCAGGGCGGGGTCGGGCGAGATCAAGGTCGGCGTACCCAAGCGCACAGCCTCGGCCGCGGGTAGCCCGTACCCCTCGAAGTGGCTCGGCATGAGGAAGGCTGCCGCGCCGGCGATGGTGGCCGCGTACTCGGGATCGCTCAGGCGGCCGAGGAAGATGATCCGCTCGGCGGCGCCGGACCGCGCGGCGCGTTGGAAGCTCTCGACGATCGCGCCGCCGGTGAGCACGACCAGCACGTAGCGGGAAAGGTCGGCCAAGGCCTCGATGGCGAGCTCGACGCCCTTGTGCGCGGCGTGGCCCGGGACCACGACGTAGTCCCCTGACACCTCGGCGAGCGCGGCCGGCAGCTTCCCGGGCTCCACCAGATCGCTGCCCGGGTGCCAGACTCGCGTCCGGTCGTCGACGCCGTAGAGGCCGAACAGGTCGTGGCGGGTGCGCGCACTGACGCAGAGCAGCCGCTGGGACCGCCGGATGGCGGCGGCGTAGCTGGCCCGGCGGTACCGCAACTGGGCCTTGGACAGGCCGTTCGGCCACAGCCGGAACGCGAGGTCGTGCACGATCGTGGTGACCGGTGCGCGGCTGCCGAGGACCGCGAGCGACGGGCTCAGCGACAATACCCGGGAGTCCGTACCCGCGCCGGCGGTCGCCCGTCGCAGCGTCGCGGTCGCGGCGGCGATGGTGCGCTCGCGGCCGCGGGTCTGCCGGCTCAGGACGGTGACCGCGGCCGTCGTGCCGTCGGGGATCTCCCAGTCCGACGGCGCGGCAACCAGTTCCAGCCGGTGCCCTTCGGGCCAATGCCGGACGATCTCGGTCATCACCCGGGTGATCCCGCCCGCGCCGACGCCGCTGCAGTCGACGACCACCCGGCGGTCAGCGCGTGGCATCGTCGACCCACCGGGTCATGTGGTCGGCGAACCGTGTGTGCGAGAACCGGTCGGCGTGGCGCCGGATCCGGTCCGTGGACAGGTCGGCCGCCCGGCGCACGAGCGGCACGTACGCCGACGGGTCGGCAGCGTCGACGAGGAACCCGGTCTCGCCGGCCACGACGGTCTCCAGCAGCCCGCCGCGGCGCAGGCCGACGACCGGGGCGCCGCAGGCCTGGGCCTCGACGGGGACGATCCCGAAGTCCTCGTGCGCAGGGAACAGCAGCGCCCGCGCACCCCGGTACAGCTCACGCAGGCGTTCACGGCTGGGCCGCAGCGCGAAGGCCACCGGCAGCCCGGCGGCCTGCCGCCGCAGCC
>JBKOWB010000167.1:0-9277 GCA_046724195.1 Actinomycetota bacterium | reverse complement strand
GTCCATCGGTGGGAGTGGACGGAGGAGACCGACCCGGTCAAGATCGAGGTTGCGATCGGTCAGCTCATCGAGCGGCGCGACTGGACCATGCTGTCGCACCGGATCATCTTCCACGGCCGCCGGGTGTGCCACGCGCGTAAGCCTGCGTGCGGCGCGTGTTCGCTGGCCGCGATGTGTCCGTCCTACGGAACGGGACCGACCGACGCGACCGAGGCGGCGAAGTTGCTGAAGGGTCCGCGGGCGCGTGAGCTGGCGGCGCAGGTGGGCATCGACCCGGCGCTGGTCCCGGCCGCGGCCGTCGTCGCCCCGGAGGCCCCGTGAGTCGAGAGTGCGAGGCCGGTACCTCGGGGGATTCGGCCGGTGGGTTGCCGCGCGGCTCGGCTGTCACGTCCGAAGGGTCGGCCCGTGCAGTGCCGCGGAGCCGGTACCGCCGGTTGGTGTCGGCGCGGTGGTTGGTGCCGCCGGTCGCTCTTCTCCTGGCCGCGACTGCGATCGCATGCACGGCCGAGACCGCGCCCACCGGCCCGGAGCAACTGTCGCCGTTTGCCGGTTGCGACCTGCTTACCTCGACGCCGTCGACCTCGCCCGATTCCGCCTCGGGCGCGCCGGATCCCGCATCGACCTCGCCCGATCCCGCCTTGGGCGCGCCGGCCACACCGGGCGCGCCCGCCGATCTGCCCGATCTGGTGCTGCCCTGCTTCAGCGGCGGGAATCCGGTGCGACTCGCCGGTCTGCGCGGGCCGGCGGTGATCAATCTCTGGGCGTCCTGGTGCGACCCGTGCCGCGAGGAGCTGCCCGCGATGCAGCGCCTCGCCGACCGCACCGCCGGGCGGCTCCACGTGGTCGGTGTCGATACCGGCGATGCCCGCGACGCGGCCGCCTCGTTCGGCGTGGACAAGGGGGTCACGCTGCCGACGCTCTACGACCGCGACCGGAAGCTGGTGAGCGCGCTCGGCCGGGCGGCACTGCCCGTCACCGTGTTCGTGGACGCTCGCGGCAAGCGCTATGTCTACGATCGACTGCCGCCTGACGATGCCCGGCTCGCGCAGCTCGTGCGCGAATACACCGGCGTGACGGTGGCCCCGTGACCGCGCCGTTGGAGCGGCTTCCAGCGTGGTGGGAGCCGCTGCTGAGCCGGGTCGCCGACCTCCGCACCGAAGATTTCATGTCGTTGCTGCCGCCCGCCGATGGCCGTGGCCGGCCCAGCGCCGTGCTCGTGCTGCTGGGCGAGCAGCGCCCCGGCGAGCCCGATCTGCTCGTCCTGCAGCGCGCCGCGACCATGCGCAATCACGCCGGCCAGCCAGCGTTTCCGGGCGGCGCGGCCGACCCCGGCGACCGCGATCCGGCCGCGACCGCGCTGCGCGAGGCGAACGAGGAGGTCGGCCTCGACCCCGCGAGCGCGACCGTTGTGGCGATGCTGCCGAAGCTCTGGATCCCGGTGAGCCGGTTCGTGGTCACCCCGGTGTTGGCCTGGTGGCACGCCCCGCATCCGGTCCAACCGCAGGAGCCGGCCGAGGTCGCACACGTCGCCCGACTCCCGATCGCCGAGCTGGTCGAGCCGCACAACCGCATCCGGGTACGCCACCCGCGCAGCGGTTACGTGGGGCCCGCCTTCCAGGTGCGCGGCATGCTCGTCTGGGGCTTCACGGCAGGAGTGATCTCGAAGCTGCTCGACCTGGCAGGCTGGAGTCGGTCCTGGGAGCCCGCCCGCATCGTGGACCTGCCGAGCCCGGCACCGGTGCCGGCGGGCGGCGCGCCGGACGAGGTGGTCTCATGAGCACCCAGCTCGTACCCTGGTCCGTCACTTCTACGCTGAGCGAGTGCTTGTGGTCGATGGAATCCTGATCCTGCTCATGCTGGTCTTCGCGATCAGCGGCTACCGGCAGGGTTTCGTGATCGGGGCGCTGTCCATCGGCGGTTTCTTCAGCGGGGCGCTGATCGGCCTGCAGCTCGGTCCGCTGATCGCGAACCAGTTCGCGGACGGCGCTATCCGGCTCGTGGTGTCGCTGGTGGTGATCTTCGCGCTGGCCGTGCTGGGGCAGACTCTCGCCGGCTGGTTCGGCACGCGCCTGCGCCGGGCCATCGAGAGCAAGCCGCTGCAGCGCATCGACGACGCCGGTGGCGCGGTGGTGTCGGTGGTGGCGTTGCTGCTGGTGGCATGGCTGATCGCCGTACCGTTGGGATCTTCGCCGTTCCCGTCGCTCAACCGCGAGGTACGCAGCAGCGCGATCCTCGGCGGCATCAACGACCTCATGCCGGAGCAGGCGCAGGCGCTCTCCGCGGGGCTACGCGAAACGCTGGACACCAACGGCTTCCCCGACGTGTTCGGCGGCCTGGCGCCGACGAAGGCGCGCGAGGTTGCCGCGCCCGACCGCGCGCTGGCCAATTCTCAGGTGGTGGCGAAGGCGAAGCACTCCGTCATCAAGGTGCTGGGTACGGCGCCGAGTTGCTCGCGGCGCATCGAGGGCTCCGGTTTCGTCTATGCCGACGAGCGGGTGATGACCAACGCGCACGTGGTCGCGGGCACCCGGGAGGTACAGGTGGAGACATCCAGCGGACGTCTCGACGGCACAGTGGTGGTCTACGACCCGGAACGGGACCTCGCGGTCATCTACGTGCCGGGGCTGCGCGCACCCGCGATGTCCTTCGCGGACAAGCCCGCGGCGACCGGTGCCAGTGCGATCGTGCTGGGCTATCCGCTGGACGGGCCTTACAACGCACAGTCGGCACGGGTGCGTGACGTCAGCAACATCACCGGCCCGGACATCTACGACGCGAACGATGTGACCCGGGAGATCTACACCATCCGGGCGCTGGTCCGGAGCGGCAACTCGGGCGGCCCGCTGGTGACGCCGAACGGCAAGGTGCTCGGCGTGATCTTCGCGGCGGCGGCGGATGACCGGAACGTCGGCTTCGCCCTGACCGCGAACGAGGCCGCGAGCACGGCGAGGGCTGGCGTCGCACGCACGCGAAGCGTTCGAACCGGCGACTGCGCCTGAGGCGGGGTTCGCGCTTGGCGCGCCCGCTCAGCTCAGCGTGAGTCCACGCCCCGCCCTCTGCGCAACCGGGCGACAGACTCCGCCTACCCGCGCCCCATGGGCCGCGGAACGGCCGTCAGGTGATGCGCGCGAAGCGGCGGATCGTCAGAAGGCCGGCCAGCACGGACAGCAGGAACAAGATGGCCGCCGCCCACCAACCGCGGTTGGTCGACGCCGGCGCGGCGGATCCGGCATCGACTACGGAGCCGGCGTTGGCGCCGGATACGCGGGCGCTCTCCGTGCCGTGGTTGGCGTTGTCGGGGGCAGAGAGCGCCTGGCCTGAGGACGGCGCGCTGCCGAAGCGGGCGATACCCGGGTCCGGCGTCGTGTCGAGCGGGTTGTCGACCACGGCGGGTACCTCGGCGGTCAGCGCGCCGGTCGGGTCGATCATGCCGTAGCCGTACGTGTCGTCGTGGCCCGGAACGCCGCGGTCCTTCGCGGTCTTGATGATCCGGTTGATCACCTCGCCCGCGGGCATCGTGGGCCAGCGCGAGCGGATCAGCGCGGCCGTGCCGGACACCATGGGCGCGGCGAAGCTGGTGCCCTGCACACGCCAGTAGCCGGACGGCCGTGCGCCGACGAGCTGGGTGGCGGGTGCGGTGACCACTGTCTCCTTGCCGGTGATCGAGCCGGCCCAGAGCGCGTCGCCATCGCGTTCCATGCCGGCCACGGCGACCACACCGGGCTCTCGGGCCGGATACCAGACGCCGGTCGACGGGGAGGCGCTGGCGTTGCCCGTGCAGGCCACCACGACCACGTCCCGGGCGAACGCGTAGTTGAGCGCCGCGGCCAGGGCGGCGCTGCTACCACTGCCGCCCAGGGAGAGGTTGATCACCTTGGCACCGTGGTCGACGGCCCAACGCACGCCCTTCGCGACGACCATCGCGTCGTCGTAGCGGTTCTCCTGGTCGAGCACCCGGACAGGCAGGATCTTGGCCTTGGGCGCGATGCCGATCACGCCGGCGTCGTCGTCCTTGCCCGCGATGAGCGCCGCGACCGTGGTGCCGTGCCCGACCAGGTCGGTATCGCCGTCGCCCTTCGGATCGACCAGGTCCAGGCCGGGTAGCACCTGACCTTCGAGGTCCACATGGTCGGAGTCGACGCCGGAGTCGATGACCGCGACCGTGACGCCGGCACCGGACGAGTACGCCCACGCGCCGGCTACGTTCAACGTCTTGAGGTGCCACTGATCGTCGCGGACCGAGTCGCCGCGCAGCGGGACGGGCGCGGTCAGCGAGCCGGCCGCCGGAGCGGCCGCTGGGGCTTGGGCCGGACCAGCGAACGCCGGGGTATCGGCGGTGCCGGCTGCGATCAGTCCGGCCAATGCGGCGGCGGTCATTCGCAGCCGCAGTTGTCTGCCGTTCAGCAAAGGCCACCGCCCGAACCGGGCCGCGCGGCACGCGCGGGGCCCCGACCGGACCGAGGTCGAGACGCGCCGCCGCATTTGAGGTGCGGGGCATCGGCGTCCAGCCACATCGGGCGGGACACGCTCGGTGCTTCGCTCAGAACGCTCACGGGACGGCGAGGCCAATCTGGTGGCGGACGGTTGATGGAGGGAGATTACTCTGAATCTCGCCGTTGTCGCTGGGGTCTGTCGATGCTTATCTGACCGTACTTGCGTCCGCCCTAGTAGGGCGGCAGGTGGGCCAACTGGATGAGCCGGACGCCCTCACGCCGGGTAAGCAGCCGGCCACGACCCGGTGGTAGAAGCGAGGGCCGCACCGGCCCGATGAGCGCTCCCTCGTCCGACGGCCCGGACATCACGAGCCCCGGCGACGACAGCTCGCGGAGCCGCTGGATCAGCGGCTCGTACAGCGACCGGCTCGCGCCGCCGGCACGCCGGGTGATCACCAGGTGCAGGCCGACGTCCCGGGCCTGCGGCAGGTATTCCAGCAGCGGCTGGAGCGGATTCGTCGGGCCGGACACAACCAGGTCGTAGTCGTCGACGAGTACGAACAGCTCCGGGCCCGTCCACCAGGACCGCTCGCGCAGCTGCTGGGCCGTGACGTCGGGACCGGGCAGGCGGCGTTCCATGTAGCCGCTCACCGACTCCATCAGCTCCAGCGTCTTCTGGGCCTGGATGCCGTACCCGATCCGGTGGTCCGACTCGGGTAGGTCCATCAGGCTGCGCCTGAAGTCGACCAGGATGATCCGCGCCTGCTCCGGCGTGAAGCGGCGCATCACGGTAGCGGCCAGCGCCCGGAGGAAGGACGACTTGCCGCACTCGGCGTCGCCGAACAGCAGGAAATGCGGATCGCTCGCGAAGTCGATCTCGACCGGCTGCAGGTCGGCCTCGGAGATGCCGATCGGCAGCCGCAGCCCGGAGCTGCGGTCGAGGTCGAGCTCCGCGTACGGCAGTGATGCCGGCAGCAGGCGCACCCGCGGCGCCACCGGACCGGTCCAGTTCGTGGCGATGAGTTTGACCAGGTCGGCGTTGTCGCCCAGGGTGCTCAGCTCGGGTCGCACGGTCAGCAGGTGCAGGCTCTTGTTCCTGTCCGTCGGGTGCTCGACGATGCCGCGGCCCGGTTTCTCGGGGACGTTCATCGCCGCCCGGCGGTTGACCATCGAGTCGGTCGGATCGCCCAGCCGCAACTCCAGCCTGGAGCCGAACAGGTCGCGGATGGCGGGGCGAAAGTCCATCCACCGGGTCGCGGTCGTGACGACGTGGATGCCGTACGACAGGCCTCGGGTCGCGATGTCCGTGATCACCGGCTCGAGTTCCTCGTACTCCTTGCGCAGCGTCGACCAGCCGTCGACCACCAGGAACACGTCGCCGAACGGGTCGCCGTCCGCGTTACCACCGCCCAAGCCGGCCGCGTTGGCCCGGCGCCGGCGGTACGAGCTCATCGAGTCGATGCCCAAGTCGGCGAAACGCTGCTCGCGCTCGGTCAGCAGCGTGCCGATCTCGCCGACGGTCCGGCGCACGCCGACCGCGTCGAGGCGGCCGGACACGCCGCCGACGTGCGGCAGGTCCCGGACCGTGCTGAGCGCGCCGCCGCCGAAGTCGAGGCAGTAGACCTGCACCTCGGCCGGCGTGTGGGTCAGCGCGAGGCCGCAGATCAGTGTGCGTACGGCGGTTGACTTGCCGGCCAGCGTGCTTCCGACGATCGCCACGTGACCGGCCGAGCCGGCCAGCTGCAGCCACATCACGTCGCGCAGTTGCTCGCGGGGCTTGTCGATGAGCGCGATCGGTACCTGCAACGCGCCGTGCAGCTCCGGGTTGGCGAAGGCCAGGCCGCGGACCGGGTCGGCGGCGACCGGGCCGAGCAGCTCATCGAGCGCGGCGGACTGGTTCAGCGGCGGTAGCCAGACCTGGTGCGCCGGCGGCCCCTGCCCGTTGAGCCGGTCCACCATGACGTCGAGCAGGCTTTCGCCGGCCGGGATCTCCTCCGGCTTCGGTTGGACCGCCTTCACCGGCTTCGGCGCCGGCACGTAATGCGTCGAGTACGAGAGGACCTGCGGCGCCTCGCTCTCGCCCGCGCCGCCGGTACCGCGGCTGCTGGCCTTGCGGAACACCCCGGACACGTACGCGGCCTTGAACCGCACCAGCGGCTCGGTGCCGAACTTCAGGTAGCCGTGACCGGGAGAGCGGGGCAGCTCGTACGCGTCCGGGACGCCGAGCACGGCCCGCGACTCCAGCGCCGAGAACGTCCGCAGGCCGATCCGGTACGACAGGTGGGTGTCGAGGCCGCGCAGCCGGCCCTCCTCGAGCCGCTGGCTGGCCAGCAGCAGGTGCACGCCCAGCGACCGCCCCAGCCGTCCGATCTGGACGAACAGGTCGATGAAGTCCGGCTTGGCGGAGAGCAGCTCGGAGAACTCGTCGCAGATCACCAGCAGCGAGGGCAACGGCGGTAGCGCCGCGCCACCGAGCCGGGCCTTCTCGTAGTCGCGCAGGCTGGCGTAGTTGCCCGCCTTGCGCAGTAGCTCCTGCCGGCGGACCAGCTCGCCGTCGATCGCGTCCACCATGCGGTCGACCAGCGGCAACTCGTCGGCCAGGTTGGTGATGACGGCGGCCGTGTGCGGGAGCCGGTCCAGAGAGGAGAACGTGGCGCCGCCCTTGAAGTCGACCAGCACGAAGTTCAGCGTCTCCGACGAATGGGTGGTGGCCAGCGCCAGGACCAGCGTACGCAGCAGCTCCGACTTTCCGGAGCCGGTCGCGCCGATGAGCAGGCCGTGCGGGCCCATGCCGTCCTGTGCGGACTCCTTGAGGTCAAGCTCGATCGAGGCACCGTCGATGCCGATGCCGATCGGCACCCGTAGCTTGTCGCGGTTCGGCCGGGGCAACCAGCTTTGCGCGACGCTGAGGTTCTCGGGGTCGGCGATGCCGAGCAGCTCAGCGAGACCCATCTCGGCTGCCAGCGGCGTGTCGGCGGACTTCGATATCGCGGCCAGCCGCAGCGGTGACAGCCGGCGGGCCACCGCCTCCGCCTCGGCCTCGCTGAGCCGGTCCGGCGTGCCGACGTCGGCGACGTGATCCATCGAGTACGTGTGCAGCCCGCGGTTGCCGCCGGCCGCGGCGCGTACCTCGAGGACGAGCAGCGACCGGTCCAGCAGCCGCGGCGGCGTCTCGTCCAGGTCGAGGACGGTCACACCGTCGATGCCGTCGTCGAGCTGGGTGGCGCCCTTGAGGTCGACGCCGTCCAGCACGATCACGACGTGCGGCCCGTGTGCGCTGATCGCGGCCGGATTGAACCGGGGCCGGTTGCCGATCACGTCCTCGAGCAGCTTCTCCATGTCCGGTCCCGAGCTCGCGACGAGCCGCACCTGACCTAGCGCGTCGGTCTTGGTCGGGTGCAGGCTGTGCGGCAGCCACTTGACCCATTCCCACATCGGCCGCCGCTCCGGGCCGGCGCAGACCGCGATGATCAGGTCGTCCGGGGCGTGGAAGACCGAGAGCTGGGTGAGTACGGCACGGACGAGCGAGCGCGCATCGGACTCGCCACCACGGATGAACACCCGGGCGAAGCCGCGCAGCGAGACCGCGACCGGCAGATCGGGCACCACCGAGTACGCGTCCAGGAAGCGCCGCAGCGCGCCGGCGGTCATCGGCTCCAGATCCTCGAGAGGTCGCGTCACCGGCGGTACGAGCGGGGTGGCCAGCGTCTGCGGGCCGACCGCGAGCCGGACGACGCCGAAGTCGGGATCGGTGGGCCGCCGCTCCCAGACGCGGTGGCTGTTCGCGGTGGACCACAGCTGGCTGGGCTCCGGGTGGCGGTAGTACAGGCCCACCCGCTGGCGGCTCGCGGTGTCCCGGACCCGCCGGCGCAGGCTGGCCAGATGCCGGAGATACTCCCGGCGGGCCGCCATCATCTCGGCCTTCTTGGGCGAGCCGTTGCTGCCGAACGACGTGGCCAGCATGGCGAGCGAGGAGACGCCGAACAGGCCACCGACCACATAGGAGAACGGTCCGCCGCTGCCGCGCCCCATCATCAGCGCCATCGCCACGGAACCGCCCAGCATGGGCAGCGCCATGGCGGCCTGCTGCCAGCGGCCCCCGCCCGCCTGCGGGATCTCCGGTGGCGCGTCCACGGCGAGTTCGCCGGTCGGGATCTCCGGCGCCGGCCGGCGGGCCGACCTCTTGATCACCACGGTGCTCATGCCGGTACCCCGGCTCGCTCCGTGCCGGCATGGGGCACCAATGCGAGACGCTCGCTCATGTGTCCTACGTGTCCCTTTCATCCGCAACCACGCGCCAAAGTCCACTTCGGCGCGTAGTGGCTCCCCGTTCACGAGGCCGTCACCGGGCATCGCGTCGGGCTCATGGTAGGTAAAGTTCGGTCGGTTCCGCAGCCTCGTCACCATCGATGGGACACACCCCCATGACCGTCGGACTCGCTCGCGTCACGATCAGCGCCCCACAGCGCCGGGTCGACGTCGCGTTGCCCGAACACGTCCCGCTGGCCGAGCTGCTCCCGGAGCTGCTGCGCCACGCCGGCGAGGGCTTGGCCGACGACGGCGAGAGGCACGGCGGCTGGCTGCTGCGGCGTACCGACGGGGCCGCCCTCGCGACGGCCCAGGGGCTGTATACCCAGGGCGTCCGCGACGGCGAGGTCCTGCATCTGGTCCCGGCCCGGGACGTCTGGCCGGAGCTTGAGTACGACGATGTGGTCGAGGCGATCGCCGACGGTGCCCGGCGCCGTGGCAGCGCCTGGACCCCGGCCACGACGCGCGCCGCGACGCTGGCGGGCGCCGCGGTGCTGCTGGCACTTGGCCTGCTCGCGGTGCTGGCCGCGGGTCCG
>JBKOWB010000215.1:0-8909 GCA_046724195.1 Actinomycetota bacterium | reverse complement strand
GCTTTTCCTCGCCCTTGATGACCCTAGTCTCGATTGCCTCGATGAGTGCGGCCCCGTGGTGGGGGTAAACAACGGTCTCGCCGACACTGAAAACCATAGGTTCGAAACCCCTTTCGCTGTGTCTAGGGTAACACGCTCCGGCAGCGATGTCTCACCGAGCCCGTCACTGTTAGTGCAGCTCAGAGGCCCTGTGAGAGGTCTTTCTACCGCTTGACACGCGGACGACGAGCTGCCTCAGTCACACAGCGTGACGACAACGTGACGACCAGACCTAGCGAGTCGGAAATTCCTGATCTGCCGTCTTTGTGAGGTCAGGCTCATCGCTCGGGTCCGGAACCTCCCACTACTAGCGGTCCGGCCCGGGGTGAGAGAGGCTGGACCATGGTCCCCGATCGACGCGACATTGGTCGGCCAGGGGGGAGGGTGGAAAGTGGGTAGTCGAAGCGACAACGGCGGCGATTGGTCGCCCGACGGCGGCTCTTCTGACGACCTGCCCGACCTGCCCGAGGAGTGGGGCGTCATCGTCATCCCGGACGATCTCTCCGAGCTGGATGACGAGGTCGAGGCGATCCGTGCCGAGCTCCGCCAAACCGGAAAACGCAACCGCTGGCAGCGGTTCGCGGCCCGACCGGCGATCCGCCGGCTCCGTCGAGTCGGTGCCGCCGCCGTCAAGGCGCCCGTACTCATCATCTCGATGGCCGTCCTCGTGACGGTGGCCAGTCTGTTCGCCTCGGCGTGGCCGGGCCCGCCGCGCTCGCCCAACACGCCACGCACCGCCAGCACGGCCGACGGACCCCCCGAGAGCCTCCCCGCCCTCGAACTGGTGGGCACGGATGGGCAGAACGTCCCGCTACGTGCCCAGCTGCCGGCCGTCGTCCTGGTCACTGACGGTTGCGACTGCGCGCAGCTGGTGGCCGACACGACCGCGGCGGTACGCCCGGACATCGCGGTCGTCACCGTCTCCTCGACCGCGCCGCCGTCCACCGGGATCACCCCGCCCACCGGCGCAACGCCGCAGGCGCAAGGCAAGAGGGTACGCGCGCTCCGCGACCCGACCGCCGAGCTGCGCAAGGACCTCGATCTGGGCGCTCCGGACGGCACCGCCGCCGCGCTGCTGGTGAACCGGGGCGGCGAAATCGTCCGTACAGTGCTACGCACCAAGTCGGTCGAATCGTTCCGCCCGGACCTGGCGCGGCTGTAGCGGTCAGAGACCCCGGGCCCGGTCGAGGCGCCAGCGGAAGACCGCGGTAGCCCCGCCGGTCTCGCCGGATACCAGCATGAAGAAGTCCGCGGCCAGCGCCACGTTGAGCGTCACGGACGCGGGATCCAGCGTGCATGCCACGGCCCGGCCCGAGTCGTCGCCGATCGAACTGAGCCGTACCCGGACATGGCCCCCGTCGCCCAGGCAGATCATCGACAGCGTGTACGAGCCGCCACCGACGTTCGCGGTCCGTTCGGTCGTGATGTCGCCGGCCATGACAATGGTGTCCGCCGTCACCTGGAACGGCAGGTCCGGCAGGAGCTGGGCGGCGGTGCGCCGCCAGCTCGTCACCCGCGGGTCGCCACCGGTGGTGGGCGCCGCCCGGAAGAACCACACGCCGCCGGCGAGCAGGAGGACGGCGGACAGCGCGTAGAGCAGGACGCCCCTGGCTCTGTCGCCGATCACCCGGCCAGCGTAGGCCCCTCGAGAAGCGTGACGTAGAGGGTGAGGCCCGGGCCGAAAGCCAGCATCACCACCCGGTGCGGCGGCGCCTCGCGGCGCAGCAGCGCATCAAGGACGAGCAACACCGTCGGCGAGGAGCAATTGCCGTACGTCGAAAGGACGCCGCGCGAGGCGCCCAGCGCGTCGGGCGCGAGGCTCAGCTGCTCCTCGACCACATCAAGGATCTTGGGGCCGCCCGGATGGACCGCCCAGCCGTCAACGTCCCGGACCGTGAGACCGTGCCGAGTCAGCAGGTCATCGACGAGCTTGCGGACGTGCACCGACAGCACCTGCGGTACCTCCGGCGACAGGCCCATCCGGAAGCCCAGGTCGGTGACCTCCCAGGTCATATGGTCGGCCGTGGTGGTGTCCGTGACGGCGGCTACCTCGCTCACGGCGTATCCGCGGTGGTTGCCGCCCGGAATGAGCACGACGGCGGCCGCGGCGTCCGCGAAGAGCGCGTGGGAGACGATCTGCTGGATGTCCGCGCGGGTGCTCGCGGGCTGGAGGTGCAGGCTGGTCAGCTCGGCGCAGAGCAGCAACGCAGGCCGGTTGCGGGCGACGACGAAGTCGGCGGCCGTGCCGAGGCCGGGCAGCGCGGCGTAGCAGCCCATGTGCCCGACGAACAGGCGCTGGACGTTCGGGGACATGCCCATGTCGCGGGCGAGCAGGATGTCCAGTCCCGGAGTGGCGTACCCGGTGCACGAGCAGACCGCGAACAGGCCGAGCTCGTCGGCGGCGAGGCCGGCGTCGGTCAGCGCCCGGCTCACCGCCTCCTTACCGAGCGGAACGGCCTCGATCTGGTAGCGCCGCATCCGGCGCTCGGTGGACCAGTCGGACACGTCCTCCAGCAGCGGGCTGACGGCCGCCTGGCGGGTGCGGACGCCGGCATTCGCGAAGATCCGCTGGGCGAGGCGCCGCTTGCCGCCCGAGTAATGCTGGGCGAAGAAGCCGTCCCAGAGCTCGTCCTGGACGGCGGACGGCGGCAGCGCGGTGCCGACGCCGGCGATGGTTGCGGTGCTCTTCACATATGCCTCCCAGGCCTCGCCCCGCCGTCGTGGTATTACCCCTACCAGCGGGGGGCGGACCCCTCCGCGTCCGGATCGCCGCCGAGAGCTTCGACACCCAGCCAGTCCGCGCAGACGTCCGACGTCGCCGGCTGTAGCGATCCCGCTCGGGCGTCGCGGTAGAGCCGCTCGAGCGGGTGCCCTCGACGCATCGCCGACGTGCCGGCGGCCTCGAGCATCGACGCCGCCACCTCGGCCGCCGTGGTGCCGGCCAGCAGCTTGGCGCGCCAGACCCATCGGTTCGTGTCGGTGTCGCCGGGCGCCTCGTCGACGCGACGCGCGGCCTCCATCACGGCCAGGTGGGCGGCCGCGACCGCGGCGTCCGCCCGGCCGATGCGCGCGCGTACGGCAGGCAGGTGGCCCAGCTTGCGCGCGTTGAGGTGTGCCACAGCCGCGTCCACCGCGGCCCGGGCGACGCCGACGTAGACGGCCGCGTAGCTCGCAACCATCCAGTGCGGAGCCAGCTGAGCCACGACCAGCGCGAGCCCTTCGACGCCGCCGAGCAGCGCGCCCTCCGGTACGGTCACGTCGACGTGCAGGTCGTGCGAGGCGGTGGCCCGCATGCCCAGCGCGTCCCAAGCCTCCTCGACCCGCAGCCCGGGACCGGCCGGGACGAGGAACTGCGATACCTGGGACTGGTCGGCGGCGCTGCGAGCGGCGACCAGGTACGCGTCCGCGTGACCCGCACCCGAACAGAACGTCTTGGCGCCCTTGATGTGGTAACCGTCGCCGGTCTTCTGGTAGCTGGTGGCCAGTTGGGACAGCCGGGAGCCGGCGCCGCGCTCGCTCATGGCGACCGCGTACCAGTTGCCGTTGGCGGCCGCCTTGAGGTAGTTGTCGCGGGTGTCCAGCGCCTCGGGTGGAAGGCCGAGCGCGTCGGCGAGTTCGTCCGTGACGCTGCTCAGCGCGCCCGTGACGGAGGCATGCATGTTGAAGATCAGCGCCGTGGCGCCGTTGCCTCGGGCCAGCTCGTACGCGATCGCGGCGTAGTCGGCGAATCCGGCGCCGGTGCCGCCGAGCCGGGCCGGCACCATGAGCCCGAACAGACCCGACCGGCGCAGGTCGGCGAAGTCGTCGGCGGGGAACGAGCCGTCCTTGTCGTGGTCGGCGGCCCGGGCCGCGAACCTGGGCGCCAGCCGCCTGGCCTCGTCGATCATCGGCATTCCTCCCCCTCGCGACCTGGCTCCTGCTCTGCTTTGCGACCGCGGCCTTGATAAAGCACCGCCTTCGACCAAGTGGGCACGATCCGGCCCAGCGGCCGGCCGGTCCTGGATCCGCCCGGGAGAACCAGCCAGCGCAGCAGTCCCGTCATCGTCGGCCGGACTCCCCGCACCTGCAGCCTGACCCCGTGCTGGGCGAACTCGGCGGTCAGTCTCGCGGGATCCACGAACAGCGATGGATCGTGCAGGCCGATCGGCGCGATGCCCAGCCACTCGCCGGCCGTCACCGTGATGAAGCGGGCGAGCGCGGTGTCGTTGACCGTGTCCAATACCAGCAGTCCGCCGGGGCGCAGCACCCGGCACAGCTCGGCCACGGTCGCGCGCAGATCGGTGACGTGTTCGAGGATCTCGCCGGCTACCACCACGTCGGCGCAGGCGCTGGCCAGCGGCAGCGTGGTCACGTCACCGGCCACCGGGGCGATGCCGCGGGCGGCCGCCTGTTCCAGGCCCGAACGGCGAAGGTCCACGCCGACGTGCCGGTAGCCGAGCCCGTGCACGTGCGGGGCAAGCAGCCCGCCGCCGCAGCCGGCATCGACGAGCATCGCCCCGGCACGCTCCGCGGGCGGCACGAGCGCCGCGCGCGCCTCGGCCAGCCAGTGCAGGATCTCGAAGCCGCCGCCGGGCCGCCACCACTGGTCGGCCAGGTCGTCGTACTGACGCGGGTCGTTGCGCTCCAGGGTGACCATTGGTCGAGCGTGGCATGCGCAGATCGCAACCACCACACTGCTCTCATGTCTCGCGCCGTCGCCCTCCTCACGTCGAGCCATCCCGAGCCGGGCGGTGCCGTCACGGTCGCCATGACGCTGCTCGCGATCGGGGTGGGCCACCGTGGGTGGAGCATCGTGGGCGTGTTCGCCGCGGTCGCGGCCACTCAGCTAGCAGTGGGCTGGGTCAACGACTGGCTGGATGCGGATCGCGATCGGATCGCCGGTCGCCGGGACAAGCCGGTTGCGTCTGGGGCGGTGTCTCGCCGTACCGTGGGAATCGCGGGTTTGATCTCGGCCCTAGCCATCCCGATCCTGGGCCTTCCGTTCGGGGCCAAGGCGACGATCTGCATCACGCTGGTGGGAATCTTCGCGCTGCTCTACGACTGGCCGTTGAAGTCCACGCCGTTGTCCGTGGTCCCGTACCTGGTGGCGTTCGGGTTGCTGCCGGCGTTCGTCGTGTTCGCGCTGCCCGGACACCCGACGCCGCCCGCTTGGCTGGTCGCGGCGGGCGCGCTGCTCGGCGGCGGCGCGCACTTCGCCAACGTGCTGCCCGACCTCGCCGACGACGCCGCGACCGGCGTACGCGGCCTGCCGCACCGCATCGGCGCGACATGGTCGCAGGTCGCGGCCGCGGGTCTACTCCTGGCCGCGACGCTCACGCTGGTCTTCGGCCCGCCCGGGCCGCCGTCGTGGGTGGGCATCGCCGCGGCCGCGGCCGCCGTCGTGGTCCTTCCCATCGGTTGGTACGCGGCTCGCCGGGCCCGCGGACGGCCGGTGGCGATGTTCCGCGCGGTCATCGTCGTGGCCCTGATCGATGTCCTCCTGCTGGTGTTCAGCGGTCGGGTGGTGTGAATGGACGGGTCGACGCACGGTGCAGATCACCGCCCTCTACGCTGATCCCGACGCCATGTGTCAGAGGAGGACCGACTGATGCGCTCCCTGGTAACCCGCCGCTCTGTCCTGGTCTCGGGTGTCGCCGCGGTGGCCGCCGCGGCGCTCGCCGGCTGCAGCGCCGGGCAGGTCGCCGAGACGGCGCTCAAGAAACCGTCGAACCAGGGCGTCAACAGGCAGAACTCCAACGGCACGGTCTTCATCCGCAACCTGCTGGTGACCTACAACGGCACCGAGGGCTATCCGGCCGGCGCCAACGCGCCGCTCCAGGTCGCCCTGTCCAACGAGACCACGCAGGCGGTCACGGTGCTGGTGAGCAGCCAGCGGCCGGACCCGTCGGTCGCCGAACAGCAGGTGGTCTGGGCGAACTCGGTCGCCATCGCGGGCGGCTCGAACGCCTCGGCCGTCCCGTCCGGCTCCGCCTCGCCGTCGATCGGACCGTCACCGGCCCAGCCTTCGCCCGCCGAGTCCTCGCCGGCGCAGCCGGTCACGCGACCCGCCCGGATCGTGCTTCCGCCGTTGGGCTATGCCAGCTTCATGCCCGGCGACCCGGAGTCGTTGCAGGCCATCGGCCTCGCCGAGGCGCTCCTTCCCGGCATGTCGCTGAACCTCGTCTTCGAGTTCAGCAACGGCGCGGCGCCGCTGGTGCTGCGGGCGCCGGTCGCTACGCCGCTGTCGCCGGTGCCCCGCGAGTCGGGCGTCCCGAACGAGAACGTCGAACCCGAGGGCTGATGCGCGGTTCTGTCGTACCGCCCGGCTAGCTTGTCGGGGTGACGACCTCTCGTACGGCCCCGAGGGCGGCCCGCCCCGCGTTCGTCTGCGACGCGTGCGGGCACCAGCCAGCCAAGTGGCTCGGTCGATGTCCGGAGTGCAACGAGTGGGGCTCGATCATCGAGTCCACGGTGACCGGGCCCGTCGTGTCCGGCCGGGTGGTCAGCTCGCGGTTGCCAGCAGAGCCGGCGCGACCGATCGCGACGATCAGCGCTGCGCCGGCCAAGGCCGTACCGACCCGAGTCAGCGAGCTCGACCGGGTGCTCGGCGGCGGTCTCGTCCCCGGCGCGGTGGTGCTGCTGGCCGGCGAGCCCGGGGTCGGTAAGTCAACGCTGCTGCTTGACGTCGCCCAGCATTGGGCCGCGGGAGCGGACACACCGTCCCTCGTGGTCAGTGGCGAGGAGTCGGTAAGCCAGGTCCGGCTGCGCGCTGAGCGGCTGGGCGCCCTGCACGAGCGGCTCTACCTGGCGTCGGAGAGTGACCTTGCCGCGGTGCTGGGCCACCTCGACGCGGTCCGGCCCGGGCTGCTGGTGCTCGACTCGGTCCAGACCATCTCGACACCGGGCACTGAGGGCGTCCCCGGCGGAGTGACACAGGTCAGAGCTGTCACCGCGGCGTTGGTCGGCGTCGCCAAGGAGCGCGGCATCGCGACCGTCCTGGTCGGCCACGTCACCAAGGACGGACAGGTGGCCGGCCCGCGTGTGCTCGAGCACCTGGTCGATGTCGTGCTGCACTTCGAGGGCGACAAGCATTCGTCGCTGCGCCTGGTACGCGGTGTGAAGAACCGTTTCGGCGCCGCCGACGAGGTGGGCTGCTTCGAGATGCACGAGCGCGGCATTACAAGCCTCGCCGACCCCTCCGGTCTGTTCCTCACGCGGTATTCCGAGCCGGTCCCCGGGACGTGCGTGACGGTAGCGATGGAGGGCCGCCGCGCGCTGGTTGCCGAGGTGCAGGCGCTGATCGGGGCGGAGGTGCAGGGCTCGCCGCGGAGGACCGTGTCGGGGCTCGACAGCGCCCGGCTCGCCATGGTATTGGCGGTGCTGGAACGCCGGACCAAGCAACTGAAGCTCTACAACCGTGAGGTCTTCGCGGCCACCGTGGGCGGTATGCGGGTGGTCGAGCCGGCCGCGGACCTGGCGATGGCGCTCGCGGTTGCGTCCGGCGGTCTGGACCTGGCGATGGCCCCGCACCTCGTGGCCATCGGCGAGGTCGGGCTTACCGGCGAGGTGCGCCGGGTGGGCGCGGTCGGGCGGCGGCTGGCCGAGGCGGCCCGGCTCGGGTTCAGGTCCGCGCTGGTGCCGCCTGGCTGCGGCGCCGGCGGCACGGACGGCGTCCCAGCAGGCATACGCGTGATCGAAGTCGCCGACCTGCGCGCGGCTCTGCAATGGGCGGCGAAGGCGGCGGCGGACGACCGCCCGCGATGACTCGCCGCGACCAACCGGAGGTGGAGCCCTCGCCGCTGCCCATCCGAATTTCACATACGAGCGGTCGAGTCGTTGCACTGGATGACAGTCCGTAGAATGTACAGGTGCCGCTCGACCGCGATGCCTCCAAACCAAGCGCCGCCGCCAACACGCCGCGCTTCGGCGTCAACGGTTCCGTGCCGAGGACGACGAGTCCGGCCACGCCCGGCCTGACCGGCGGCGGCGTGAGCGGCGACCCGTTGCGCGCGAACCTCGCGCTGATGGCGCCGGGAACGGCGCTGCGCGACGGCCTCGAACGCATCCTCCGCGGCCGCACCGGCGCGCTCATCGTGCTGGGTTACGACGCGGTCGTGGAAACCATCTGCACCGGTGGTTTCGCACTTGACGTGGAGTTCTCGGCCACCCGTCTGCGCGAATTGTGCAAGATGGACGGCGCGGTGGTGCTCTCCAGCGACGGCACCCGCATCGTCCGCGCGGCCGTGCATCTCATGCCCGACCCGTCCATCCCGTCGGAAGAGTCCGGCACCCGCCACCGCACCGCGGAGCGGGTTGCGAAACAGTCCGGCTTCCCCGTCATCTCGGTCAGCCAGTCGATGCGGATCATCGGGCTCTACGTCAACGGCCAGCGCCACGTCCTCGACGACTCCGCCGCGATCCTGTCCCGGGCCAACCAGGCCCTGGCCACGCTGGAGCGGTACAAGCTGCGCCTGGACGAGGTCTCCGGTACGTTGTCCGCGCTGGAGATCGAGGACCTGGTCACGGTCCGCGACGCGGTCGCGGTTGTACAGCGCCTGGAGATGGTCCGCCGCATCGCCGATGAGATCTCCGGTTACGTGGTCGAGCTCGGCACGGACGGCCGCCTGCTCGCGTTGCAGCTCGACGAGCTGATGGCCGGCGTTGACGCCGACCGCACGCTCGTCATCCGTGACTACCTGCCGACCGGTCGCAAGGCCCGTACGCTCGACGAGGCGCTGGTCGAGCTCGATCTGCTCACCGCCACCGAGATGATCGACCTGGTCGCGGTGGCCAAGGCGATCGGGTATTCGGCCGCGGCCGATGCGCTCGACGTCGCGGTCAGCCCCCGCGGCTTCCGCCTGCTGGCCAAGGTACCGCGGCTGCCGTCGCCG